>JAJXZU010000202.1:0-2864 GCA_021779895.1 bacterium | reverse complement strand
GCCCAGTTCCTCGGAAACGAGGCCGTATTCCAGAAGGCTGTTTTTAATTTTAGCGGGGTTTGCGCCGGGCTTGTCTATTTTATTTATTGCGACTATAATCGGAACGTTGGCGGCTTTAGCATGATTAATAGCTTCTATCGTCTGAGGCATAACTCCGTCGTCCGCCGCAACGACAAGGACTACTATATCGGTTATGCCCGCGCCTCTCGCCCTCATTTCCGTAAATGCTTCATGACCCGGAGTATCGAGAAAAGTAATCATAGAACCGTCTATCTCGACGCTGTATGCGCCTATGTGCTGGGTTATACCGCCGGCTTCGTTCGACGTAACGTTTGTTTTCCTTATAGCATCCAACAGCGAGGTCTTTCCGTGGTCGACGTGACCCATAACGGTAACTACGGGCGCTCTCGGCAAAAGCGAATCTTCGGCATCTACGGATTCTTCCAACGCTATAGCTTCGTTAAAGCTTACGTTTTCTACGGTATATCCGTACTCGGAAGCAATCAGGGAAGCCGCATCTATGTCTATTACATGATTCATAGTAGCTATTATGCCGACATCCATTAATTTTTTTATAACTTCGGACGCCTTGACCCCGAGTGCCTGAGATAATTCGTTTACGGTTATGCCGCTGCTTATTTTAATCACTTTCTTGGATGCCTTTTTCTCAGGTACTATCTGCTGGACGCGCTTCGGCTGCTTATGAAATTTGCCCCCGAATTTTCTCTTATGCTTCCTAAAAATAAACGATTCCCCTTCCTCGGACGTATCTATAAATTTTTCGTTTTTAGGAAATTTAGCTTGAGGGCCTTTTTTTATTTCTTCTTTTTTTACCGGTTTTTTATGGGCGGCGGATTCGGCGGATTCTTCGGCCATGCTCTTAACTTTAAGGGTGTCTAACGTTTTTATTACGCTGAGAACGTCCGGCTTTTGAACTTCTTCTTTTTTTCCGCCTTTTTTTAATTTGACAACGTTTTCTTTTCCCTTGGCGGATTTTTCTGCCGCGGTTGCCGAACGCGTAGATTCAGGCTTTTTATGCCCTCCTATTTCTCCGGCATTTTTAACCGGCGTTAAAACTTCGGCGGGCTCTAAGAGCCTTTCGCCGGATTCCTGTTTTCCGGCTGAAGATATATTTGCCGGTTGAGGCTCGGCTAATGTCTCTTTAGTTTCTTCCGGTTCCGTCCTGCTTGCCCTTCTCCTTATAACTCCTTTAGAAACCCTTCTTTCTTCCATTATTTTTCCTTTTTTAGGTAGCCGGATTAAATAGGCGCCCTTTCTCTTTTTATATAGTATCCTGTTCTATTTTTTCTTTAAGTTCGATATCGGATTTTACTTTTTCTAAATAAACGTTTGCCGAGTTAATAATTTTCCCGGCTTTTTTTGCATCCACGGAAATATCTTTAGCTAATTTTTCCGCATCGGCGCCGGCTATATCGTTTGCCGATGCGTAACCGTTCTGGTACAAAAGCTTTGCCGTAATTTCCCCTACTCCAGGAATGTCCATAAGGTCTTTATATGCGTTTTTATCCTTCGAGGTAATTTTAGATTCGCTTAAAATGTCTATTTTATAACCTGTAATTTTTGTAGCAAGCCTTACGTTTTGGCCCTGTTTGCCTATCGCAAGCGCAAGCTGGTCGTCGGGAACCACAACTGTAATAGACTTTAAATCCTCGTTGACGATAATATTCGAAACTTCAACCGAACTCAGAGCGCTTACGACGAATTTCGACGGATTATCCGAATAAGGTATAATATCTATTTTTTCGCCTCTAAGCTCGTTGGTTATACTCTGTATCCTTATTCCCCTCATTCCTACGCAGGCGCCTACAGGATCTATGTCTTTATTGGTGGTAGCAACGGCAATCTTGGACCTGAATCCCGGCGCCCTTGCAACTCTCACTATCTTAACGGCTCCGTCGTATATTTCCGGAACTTCGGTCTCGAAAAGTTTGGCTAAAAACTCGTCCGAAGCGCGGGAAAGAATAAGCTTAGGACCGCCTTTTTCCATTTTAATATTAGACAGAACCGCTCTTATCCTGTCGTGCGGCCTGTATGTTTCGCTGAATATCTGCTCCTGTCTGGGCAAAATAGCCTCGGTTTTTCCAAGATCTACTATTATCACCGACTTTTCGACCTTTCTTACGAGTCCGCTTACTATCTCTCCTTTTCTCTCGTTAAATTCGTTAAAAATGTTTTTATATTCTATTTCTTTTATTTTTTGGAAAATAATCTGCTTTGCAACCTGCGCTTCTATTCTTCCGTAAATATTTTTTTCTACTTTAAGCCCGAGGCTGTCTCCTATAATGGCATCGGGGTCAACTTTAAGGGCTTCTTCGAGGGATATTTCCATTTTGGCGTTTTTAACTTCTTCCACCACCTGTTTAAACATAAAAACCTCTATTTCGCCCGTTTCCTCAGTAAAATGCGCTTCTAAATCGTAACCCTGTCCGAGGTTTTTTCTGGCTATGGCAAGAATAGCCTGCTCCAAAGCCTCCACCACCAGATATCTGTCGATATTTTTATCTTTTGATACCTGGTCTATCACCGGGTTTAAATCGTTTATAATAATTTGAGGCACCTTAAGACTCCTTAATTTTATAAATTTATATTATACTACTAATAAATTTGCTTTCTTTATATCGCGAAAACCTACCGTCCTCGGTCTATTCTCTATTTCGTCGAAAATAGTGATGCCCCGATTTTCGTCTTCGCCGGACGCATCCGTTATCTCCCCTATGAGGTTAATTCTGCCTTCTATTTTATTTTTTAACGCTATCTTTACTCTTTTGCCTATAAATTTTTTATAGTCGTTAAATTTCAACAATACCCTGTTTATGCCTGGGGACGAAACTTCGAGGGTGTAT
>JAJXZU010000115.1:0-2867 GCA_021779895.1 bacterium | reverse complement strand
TTAACCCTCCGTAAAATCTGCCGAACATATCTTTAAATTCTTTTGCGGCTTCTATTATAACGTTCCTCGAAAAATTCATAGCGTTGTATAAATTGTACCTCGATTCCATATAAACGGAAGGCTCGCCGAGCGTTCCGAAAGAATAAGGATTTTCGACGTCTAATTTATATTCCATATTTATAGGCGGAAGGTATTCTTTTACTTTATCTATGCTGTCTATAGTTTCTACGACTTCAAAGGTATGGGTTAAAACGAATCCGTCCACGTTCACTATAACAGGAAGCATTACATCCTGGTTTTCGGCGATTTTAAACGCCTGAATATGCATATCGTAGGCTTCCTGATTATTCTCCGCTACAAGCATAATCGCACCAGTATCCCTGACAGCCATAGCGTCCTGCATATCGTTCCATATATTTATCGGCGCCGAAATCGCCCTGTTGGCTAACGTCATAACGACGGGAAGCCTCATCCCCGCGATATTGTATATTACTTCTTCCATATACAGCAAACCCTGGGAAGCCGTCGCGGTGTATGTCCTGACTCCGCACGCGCTTGCGCCGAGAACTACGGAAGCCGCTGAATGTTCGCTTTCTACCATAATAAATTCGGCTTTCAAATCGCCGTCGGCAACCATTTGAGAAAGATGTTCGACTATATGGGTCTGGGGCGTAATAGGATAAGCCGAAATGACATGCGGTTCGGCCATCCTGACGCCGTCCGCAATAGCCATAGAGCCTTCGAGAACTTGTTTCATATTGTATCCACCGTTTATATTTGCAGATTAAAATTATTTTTCTACGAGAATCATTTCTATGTCGTCCACGGGGCATTCCTCGGCGCATATTCCGCAGCCCTTGCAGTAATCGGAATCGAAATCGTATATTTTCGTTTTTTTATCGCCGTAAACTACGCCTTCGGGACAAAAGTAGATGCAAAGATTGCATCCCGTGCATGTTTTATGTTTAAATACCGGAGTTTCGTTGGCAAAGGAACCCGTCTTATTGGAAAGCGCCGCACCCGGCATCGCAATTATTCCGACCTTAAAATCCACTTCTGTCTCCTTTTATATAATTATAAGCTGTTTGCGCCGCTTCGGCGTTAAGTTTGCCCAACTTTGAACCGAACCTGTTTTCTATCTCTTTTTTTACCGAATCTATGGTGACGTCTCCGCTTAATGCCGAGAATGCGCCAAGCAAAGTCGTATTGACTATCGGTTTGTTTAAAATCTTCATGGCTATTTTTAATGCCGGAAACATTACTATGTTTTCTTCCTTGGCGCCGCCTAATTCTCCTGCGACGTCTTTTATGGAGGCTTCGGAATTAATCAGAATTTTGCCTTCGTCTTTAATGCCTTTGTAAACCGGAACGGATTTAAGAAGAGTTATGTCCTGAACGATTATATAATCCGGCTCGTATATCTGATGCCTCGTCCTGATGGGCTTATCCGAAAATCTCGCGAAAGCCTGAACCGGTGCGCCGGTTCTTTCCGACCCGAAAGAAGGAAATGCCTGGCAGTAATTTCCGTCGTCGAAAAAGCTGAGGGCAAGAATGGATGCCATGGTAACGGAACCCTGACCGCCTCTGCCGTGTATTCTTATTTCTTTCATCATAAAATATTTATCCTTTTCCTGAGATTTTTATATCGGCGTTTTAAAAATTATACACTTTTTAAAGCCCGAATGTCAAGAGTTTTCTGCTTCCAATTCATCTAAAAAAAGAGGAATTTTATCTTCTATGCCGTATGCCATTATATGTATTCCGTGGACTAACGGTTTTAATTCTTTTGCCGTTCTCGCGGCAATTTCGATTCCTTTTTTTAACGGGTCCGGAGCATTTTCCAGTTCGTTTATAATTTGTTCGGTAATGTAAATTCCGGGGATGAATTTATTCATATAGCGGGCGGTTTTAGAAGACTTCAATATATAAATTCCGGCAATAATTTTTATGTTTTTAAAGTTTTTATAAAAATCGTAGAATCCGGCAAACTTGGCGGTATCGAAAACAGCCTGCGTTTGAAAAAAATCGCATCCGGCTTTAATTTTTTTTTCAAATTTTACGAGCTGGGGTTCGAGCGGAACGGATTCCGGATTTACCGCCGCCCCGATATAAAAATCCGTAGTGCCGTTAAGTTTATTTCCGTTCATATCGGCTCCGGCGTTTAACCCCTTTACTATTTCGATTAAATTAACCGAATCTATATCGTAAACGGCCTTTGCATGCTTGTGGTCCCCGAATGAAATATAATCTCCGGTGAGAGTTAGAATATTTTTCACGCCGAATGCGGCGGCGCCGAGCAGGTCCGATTCCAGCGCCATCCGGTTTCTGTCCCTGCAGGTCTGCTGAAAAATAGGCTCTCCTCCCGCCTGCTTTATGTAAATCGAACCTGCAAGAGAAGACATTTTCATGTTTGCGCCCTGATTGTCGGTAATATTAAAAGCGGGGATGCGGTCTTTGAGCAGTTCGTAAATTCCTTTCATTTTTGAAAGGTCTGCGCCTCTTTCGGGAGACAATTCGGACGTATAGACGAAAACGTTATTTTCTAAATTTTCTTTTAATTTATTTGGCATATTTATT
Source organism: bacterium (assembly GCA_021779895.1). GTDB lineage: Bacteria > SZUA-79 > SZUA-79 > Acidulodesulfobacterales > Acidulodesulfobacteraceae > Acidulodesulfobacterium_A. The sequence goes on along the minus strand of JAJXZU010000115.1, from coordinate 290 downwards.
TATTTACAGATTTATGTGCTTGACAAAGCAATATACTTAATATGTTTCATAATAACCGCCGGATTGCTTCGCTGCGCTCGCAATGACAGAACAAGCGCCATTTATAACAGTAGTTGCCGTCATTGCGAGTACCATTCATAACAGTAGCTGCCGTCATTGCGAGCGCAGCGAAGCAATCTGTTTTATTTTTCTATCGGCGGCTTCGGGTTATATATTTTTTGCAGCCGATTCGTATGAGCCGAGAATCTTGATGAATATCGTGTATTTCCCTATAGATTTTAACGCTTTTT
>JAJXZU010000194.1:0-2868 GCA_021779895.1 bacterium | reverse complement strand
GAAGCAGAACTTATCCTTGTAAAGCCGGTGTCCCTCGGCGTTATTTGCGCCCCCGGATTCAACCCCGAAATATAATCGTAAAACATTCCATAAGAAAGGAGCCCTTTTAACCGATCGTTAAACCGCCTGATAAGGGAAGCCGCCCCGCCTTCTTTATGCATGGTATAATTAAGAGTAATTATATCCGTATCAAGCCCCTGCGCGTTAAAAGCTAAGCCCCTGTAGTTATATATGGCGCGGTCGTAATAATTTAAAAGAAGGTTGGTATATATAGCGCTTCTTGAAAAACGGGCGGACAGAGACTTGCCGGTGCCGAAAAGATTGTTATTCTCGAGCTGCATAAAACCCTTATATCTCGTATATGTGCCGTAGCCTGCGCCGAAGCTTAAATCTAAAGGTTTCGCGTCTTTCACGCTGACCGTTATATTTTTATCGGGCTTTATATTTCCGGGATTATCGACTTTAATGCTCACGGAATTGAATATTCCCGCCCTATAAAGCCTGTTCTGCGTATCTATTATTTTTTTCTGGCTGTAAAACTGCCCTTTTTTAAAAAGCAGAAGGCTCTTTATATAATATGTTTTCGTGACGGTATTTCCTATGATTAGAATATTATTTACGCGAACTCTCGGACCGCTCTCGACGTAATAATAGAGTACCGCGTATTTCTTATCTATGGAATATTTAATATCCAGCTTTACTTTAGAAAAAACGAAACCGGAATCGGCTAATTTTGTAGAAAGCAGGTTCTTTCCGTTCTCCGCCTTAATTATATAAAAAGGCAGTTTCTGCATTTTAAAAAAATAATCCGTCAGTTTTTTATCCGTCTTTAAAAAGTCAGGGAGGCCTTCGATATAAACGTTTTTTACGACGGTCGGCATCCCTTTATTTATATTCATGGAAATAACGACGCTTTTTTTATCGGCGGCAAATTTTAGCCCATAAGAAACGCGGGCTGAAAGCCAGCCTTCGTTATTATAATAATTTTCGATATTAGTTATATCGCTTTTCAGCCTTTTTTCGCAGAAATATTCCCTGTTAAAGAGAGACGTTACGCGGGTTTCCATAAGCGAAATTATGGTTTTTTTGCCGACAGGCTTGCTTCCGCTTATAATTATGCTCTTTATTTCTACCTTATGTCCTTTTTTAACCGTATAATACACGTTAATAGTTTTAGCGGCTTCGTTTTTTTCTTCCTTAAAAGAAATTTCCGCAAAAAAATAGCCTTCTTTTTTAAAAAAATCTTTTAAAACTCTTTGAAACGCTTTAAACGTCCCTTCATCGAAAATCAGCACGTTTTTTATTTCAAGCACGGAATCTTCGATAAAACTTTGTTTCAGATGCTCCGTTCCCTTAAAATGGAATATTATTTTATAGCCCGAGTGAATATCGAAAGTTATAACCGCATTATATTTAGAAATATAAGCTATTTTCGGTTTTTCTATAATGGCGTTTAAATATCCTTTGCTTTTATACAAATTCCAGATTTTTTTTCTGAATTTTTGAAGTTCATAAAGGTTTAAAGGTTTGGAAATTAATTTCCCGATAAGCTCATTTACGGTTTTTTTAGGATAATATAATTTAAAATTGACGAATATCTTAGAAACTAATACCGGCTTGCCCGGATTAATATCGATATTCGCCGCATATTTTTTTGAACTGCTTGATACCAGGCGTTTTATTTTAATTTTTGCATCGGGATATCCCCCCTTCAGCATAATTTCTTTGATTTTTTGTTCGCTTAAAGTTCTATAATATTTAAAAAAACGGCCGTCTTTTTTTATCGGGATGGAATCGAGTATTGTTTTGGCCGGTATCCCCGTTCCTTTAAGCCCTACGATATTTACGCTTCCTATATAAATCTTAGGCAAAAAAATAAATTTTAAATAAATCGATTTTTGTTTCTTATTTATTTCGGAAAATACCGAAATATTAGAAAAATAACCGGAAGCGTAGAGCGTTTTAACGGTCTTTTCAAGGGAATGCATGGAAAATCTTTCCCCGTTTTTTATAAAAATAAAATTTTTTATATCTTTAATGGGGATGCCGGACGGCATTTCATATTTTATCGACCGTATAACGTATTCTTCCGCCGGGATATTGTAAATGCTCGAAATGTTTTTTGCACAGGAAGTTTTTGCGCAAACCGCATTAAAAAAACAAAGCGTTAACGCCGAAAGGAATAAGGATACCGCCGTTTTTTTTATATTTATATTCATATTCGTCTTCATAAAATATTTTAATTTTAACCCATTTTAATAAAATCTGAAATGAAAAACGATATTCCCGCCGACTTCGCTGTATATGTTAGAATTATTTGGTGCAAGTTCATTGTTCTCCCAGACGCCTATTACGGAAATATGGCGGCTCAAACTGTATGTAAGCGTTACCGACTGCGAAGATTGGGAAGATACTATATCGCTGTATGAAACGGAAAGTTTTTTAGTTAAAGATTTAGTAACCGTTACCTGCGGCGCGGCGCTGTGGGTAACGACCGAATACGAAGGAGATACCGACAGGTTTCTGAATCCGAAATAGCTTGAAATTGCTCCGGTAACGCTTCGTTCTACGCCTCCTCCTATAGCCGACGCCGCTTCCGATGCCGCGATTCCGCCTGCCGAACCGGCATAAACTGAAGTCGTAGGCGCGCCTAACGCCAGCATCGACACTATATCGAGTTCAGAAAGGGGCGGCGTAGAAGAAAGATTAACGTTGAAATTTAACAGCGAACCGTTAGCGTTCATTCTTATTATATATTGATTTATATGGGTCGCCGCGGCTATGTCGAAAGAAGGGTTAATTCTGTACTGGTTATTAAAATCTAAATTTGCGTAAGACAGTTTAAACTTTGTCCCCCTGAAATATATC
>JAJXZU010000099.1:0-2881 GCA_021779895.1 bacterium | reverse complement strand
TTTTTGAAATTCTTTCTATATCGCCGGAAGACGCAAAACTTAAATTCGGATTTCTTTTGGATGCCCTGAGTTTCGGAGCGCCTCCGCACGGCGGCATAGCCTTCGGCGTTGATAGAATATTAATGCTGTTAAGAAATGAAAACTCTATCAGGGACGTAATAGCTTTTCCTAAAACTCAGAAAGCATACTGTCCGCTAACGGATGCCCCTTCTTCCATAAAAGACGTTCAGCTTAAAGAACTTGGAATAAAGTTGCGGGAAACGCCCGGTAGAAATATTAAATCCGAATAAAACGGGGGGTATTAAATTGGAAAAAAAATCTGGATTTCCTCATCCATACTTCGAATCTCATCCCAACTGGAAGTGGTTCATACTCACGACGGTTCTTGTCGGCGCGACTATGTCCGCTTTGGACGTCAGCATAGTTAACGTCGCCATGCCGACGATGCAGCATGGCTTTGCCGTTCCGATGTCCACCATAGAATGGGTTGCAATGGCCTATATGTTGACTCTAACGGTTTTTTTGCCTCTTTTCGGCAGGCTTGCCGATATGTTCGGAAGGACAAAGATGTATAATATCGGCTTTGTCGTGTTTACCGTCGGTTCCGCTTTGTGCGGATTGGCTCCTAACGCGGATTTCCTAATATTTTCCCGCGTGCTTCAAGCAGTCGGCGCAGGCTTGCTTCAGGCAAATTCAGTTGCCATAATCACGCAGGCTTTTCCTTCGAACGAATTAGGAAAAGCTATAGGGCTTCAGGGTTCGATACAGGCTATAGCAATGTCCGTAGGTCCGTTCGTAGGAGGCGTCCTTATTGCCGCCGTAAACTGGCGTTTAATATTTTACGTCAATGTCCCTATAGGCATTATAGGCACGTTTATGGCGCTGTTTATACTTCCGTCGAGCAAAGCCAAATTCGGCAAAGAAAAGGAAAAAATAGATTATTTGGGCATATCTTTTTTTGCCGCCGGACTGGCTTCTTTAGTCCTAGCCGTTAATCAGGGCGAAAAACTTGGGTGGAATTCTCCCGTAATACTTATTTATTTCCTTATTGCCGCAGTATTGCTTCCGCTTTTCGTATATACCGAACTTAAGGTGAAACATCCTATGATAGACCTTAAAATGTTTAAGAAATGGGGGTTTTCCGCAGGCAACACTACCGGTCTTTTATCTTATTACGTTCTGTTTGCCGTTTTATTTCTTATGCCTTTTTACTTAGAAGAAGTACTGCATTATAATGCGGCGGTAACGGGTTCCATTTTAACCCCCATACCGCTTTCTATGGCTATAATCGCCCCTTTTGCCGGAGCAATCTCCGACAAATTAGGCTCCCGTATTATGACCACGGTAGGAATGTTTATTTGTGCGGTTTCGACACTGCTTTTAACGTTTTTAACTTCATCCGTAAACCTCTATCTTTTAATTTTCGAATTCATTATACTCGGGATCGGAATGGGCATTTTTACGCCTCCGAACAACAGCGCGATAATGCTTTCGGCGCCCCCTGAGAGACTTGGCGTTGCGGGAGGAATACTAAATATGATGAGGGCGCTCGGCCTTATTTTCGGCGTTGCAATATCCGGACTCATCTTTACGTATCTCAAACACGGATACGAGCTGTCGCATACGGGTACCACGGTGCATTCCCGCATGCCCGAATCGGTTTACGTTTCCGCATTTATGCATGGATTTGCGGTCGTTATGATTTCGCTTGTAGCTATAAATATTTTCGCAACTATTATTTCCGTCGCTAAAAAGGATGTAAAACTTAAAAAAATAGAAGGTGCGGAACCTATCGATTTAATGTAGTTAATTCAGAAAATTATGGGAATTTTTAAGAGAAACAGAAATATTTTAACTGAAGGCAACGGCTACAAAATTACCTCTGGCATCGAATTTATTTTAAAAAGAGCGTTAAATAACGGGATTAATAATATATTTATCGACGGTAAATTAACGGATAATCTCCCCGAAATCGACATAACGTCTTCTTTGAGAATTCAGCCTGATACGGATTTTTTATGGACGGAAATTTATTCTCTTGCCATAACTAACAGAAGGGCTATGGCATTCGCTTTCGACCAGTCTTTTTTGAATTTCTTAAATTTAGAAAAATATTTTATCGGCAATAAAAACTTAAACGGAGGCGTCGTCTTATTTCTTTTTAAGAAACAAGGTATCAAAAAGTTTTCCTTTTCTTTCGAGAGTATTTTCCCCGTCTATAATTATTACAAGATATCGGAATTTGTAGATTATCTGCCTTATTACTTCGAACTTTCCGAGAAATTAAAATTACCGGTTCTTATTTATCTTAACGACTCGGTTATGAACGAATACGGCATCGACGAAAAAAAAGAATACACCGAACGAACTGCGGCAAAACCCCATTTGTCTTTGTCTTTTGAAGGCGACGGCGGACAAACGACTACTTACGGCCTGAAAAAAAATATTCAATTTTTCAAGAATACGGGCGGGCATATTAAACTATTCAAAGGAAAAACAGGGGATAATCTTGTTTTGACCGATGCCGCATACTTTCACAGAATTATAGAAAATAAAAATTTTTCGGAAAATTCGGATATTGTCTTATTTAACCTTCTTAACCCGGTAGATTCATCCGAGTTCCTTGAATTAATTAAGTCCAATTGCGGCAGTTATTATAAAAATATATACATATTCGACGATAAAACTTTACTGCGGCAACAGCTCGCCGATATCTTAGAAAATAATAAACCGTCGTTGAATTTCGAAAATTTAAAAATTATTGAATCCGGCAATCATAACGGCATCGAACTGGGATTTTGTACGGACGATTTTAAAATAACGGAAATAAAATCTCCAAAATCTTTTTGCCCCGGCTGTACTTTATTTACATTTTTACAAA
>JAJXZU010000117.1:462-2883 GCA_021779895.1 bacterium | reverse complement strand
TGCCCCTTCCGCAATGCTTTCGATACCGCCGCCGTATATTCCCTGCGCTATTATATTTTCCGCCAGCCTTATAAACTCGTCCACGTCTAAACAGGAACAGGATGCGCTCGAAGCGCGCCGCCTTATATCGTTGTCGTTCGTAACTATAAGCAGGCTTCCCGCAATGCTTTTTGCTAGTCTTACGATTACGTCGTCCGCTTTTTCGTCTTTTTTAGAATAGATTATTTCAATATTTTGACGGTTGTATCTCGACTCGGAAGGCTCGCCGGTATTATATCCGTCAAAAACCACTACCACTTTATTTCTTTTTACATTATAATATTTTGATAAAAAATTTATAGTTTCTTCTCTTAATTTTTGAAGTTCGTCCGACTTAAAACGTATTTTAAAATAAGAGTTGAATATAAAATTATATCCGTCAACGATTATAGTAAGCATAATATATAAATTATAAATAATATGAATAATATTAGTCAAACGGAAAAAAACATATCTATTATTTATATTATATCGGAACTGGAAGAGAGCCGCGCTCTTATTAAGCGGACTCTGGTAAAAACGGCCGATGAAAAAAAAATAGCCGAACTTAAAAACGTAAAAGCCCTTCCGTCTAATTTTAACAGCGATACTTATATTATTGCGGAATACAGCCGGACTAACGCCTCGGCGGTATCTAAGATAACCCCGAAAAGGAACGTCAAACTTTATGTTTACGTTAATAATATAACGGATTTAAACTGGCAGGACATAGCTTTTTTAATAAAACACAATATTGACCATATAATTCATCCCGGCAATATAGAAAAATTAAATTACGAAAAATTTATAGACTCGAAGATTTTTAAAAAAAAACATTACAATGCTTTTATAGACAAAACATCGACTCTGCTCGAAGACCTTTGTCAGAATAATGACGATACCGCCGATACCGGAATAAACATTTACGGCGTTTCTAAGCACATTAAATCGGTTATGGAAAAAGCCTGCAAAATAGCTCAATCCGAAAGTTCCGTGCTTATAACCGGAGAATCGGGAACCGGCAAGGAGCTTATAGCAAGGTTAATACATAATAAATCCAGAAGAGGCATGAGCCCTATGGTATCCGTAAACTGCGGCGCTTTTCCCGAAGGGCTTCTGGAAAGCGAGCTTTTCGGATATAAAAAAGGAGCGTTTACCGGAGCGTTTACCGATAAACCGGGCAGATTCGACCTGGCCGACAAATCAACCTTGTTTTTAGACGAGATAGGCGATATGAGCCTATCGCTTCAGGTTAAACTTTTGCGCGTTATCCAGGAAAGAGAAATTGAGCCGATTGGCTCTTTAAAAACAAAAAAAATAGACGCCAGGATTATTTCTGCGACGAATAAAAATTTAGAAGAAATGATTTCCAAAAAACTGTTCAGGGAAGATTTCTATTACAGAATTAACGTTATACCTGTTCATATCCTACCCCTGAGGGAAAGAAAGACGGATATTATAGTTTTAATTTATTATTTTTTAAAGAAATTCGCCGATTTCCAAAACAGTGCGGTTTACGGCATTTCGGAAGACGCTTTCGATATACTTTTAAATTACGGCTGGGCGGGAAACGTAAGAGAACTTGAGAATATTATGGAGATGCTGGTCGTCTTAAACGAAAGCGGACTTATTACCGCAAAAGATATACCCGAAAAATATAAGCATCCGTCCGCCGCCGAACAAAAAACCGGCGTGGAACTCAAAACAAATCCGGCCGTAGATATCGATATCGACGGGGGAAAAATTAAGGATTTCGGAATAAACCTTAAAAAAGAAATGGAAAAAGCCGAGATGGATATTATAAACAGGGCGCTCAAAATTTCCGGCGGCGTCAAAGAAAAAGCCGCCAAAATGTTAGGGCTTAACAGAACGACCTTAATAGAAAAGTTAAAAAGATATGAAAAAAATAAAAAATAATCCGCTTGCGCTTATGTTTGCGTTTGCGCTTTTTTTAATAATAAACGCAGGCTCTATTTTAATATTTCCGCGGTACGCCGCCTTTTGCGCCGAAGCCGCAGGAACAACCGGAACATCTTCGGTATCGCCCGAAGCCGCCTCTTTGTATGAAAAGGCGTTAAACGACTATAAAGCCGGCCGGTTTGACCCGGCATACCGTCGCCTTAAATTTATACTAAATAATTATGAAACCGGGAAAACATTATCCTCCGACGTTTATTTCCTTTGCGGAAAAATTTTATACAAGCAGGGAAATTTTTATATGGCAAAACCTTATTTCCAAAGAATTATATATAAAAATCCCGATTATAAAAAAATTTATAACGTTATATTTTATATGGCAAGAACGGATTTCAACCTAAAAAATTACAGGCGCTCCATAAGGGATTTCGATTTTCTTTTAAGCAAAAGCCGGAAAGGCGGCAGGCTTTACGACAGGTCGCTTAT
>JAJXZU010000117.1:0-452 GCA_021779895.1 bacterium | reverse complement strand
TTATCCTACGCTTCCTGCGGAAGGACAAAATCGGAGGATAATATGTATGAAAAAGACGACGCTAAAAGAATTTTAAAAAAAATAATATACCTTAAGAAAAGAAACAATTATTTTAAATCGGTTTATCTGGATTACCTGATAAACCATAAAGGCGATTTATCCGGCGCCCTTCTGATTTTAAACAATAACGATTTATTTACCCCGAAAAAGAAAAACCGCTGTTATAAGGCATATTACGAAGGGCTCATCGCTTTTAAAGAAAAAAAATATCCCGTCGCGCTGGATTATTTCGTAAGGTCTTCGAAGTACTGCTCCGGATATTATTACAAGAGCGGATTAGTATATTACGGCATGGCGCTGGCCGGACAAAAAAATCCCGCCGGCATCAAATATATAGAAAGAGGGACTTCCGAAATAGGCTACCCCGGAATTAAACTAAAATCGTTAAAATT
>JAJXZU010000072.1:0-2911 GCA_021779895.1 bacterium | reverse complement strand
AGACGTTAACACTCCCGTTTCTTCCGCCGTAGGACTAATAGAATCCTATCATTTTTCCAGGATTCCTATATATTTCAGGGAAAAAGACAATATAATAGGAATAATCCTTGCAAAGAATATTTTATCCAAAGTTTATAATAAAGGGGAAGAAAAAAGGACGCTTAATTCTTTCCTTATAAAACCGTATTTTATACCCGGTTCAAAAAACGCGCTGGAGCTTTTCAGGGAACTGCAAAAGAAAAAAATTCATATCGCGGTAGTAGTCAACGAATACGGGAAAATGGCAGGCATTATAACGATGGAGGACCTGCTGGAAGAAATTTTCGGAGAGATAGAGGACGAATATGACGTACAATAATATATATATTTATATCTCCGTGATAATTGCGGCTATATTTTTTGAAGGATTTTTTGCCGGTTCGGAAATAGGTATTATAAGTTACGATAAAATTAAAATAAAACATAAAGAATCTAAGGGGAATAAGCTTGCCAAGTTTTTACTCTTAATGACCAAAAAACCGGAGAGCACATTTTCCACGTCGCTTATAGGAAATAATATAGCTTACACTTCGGCTACTATTCTTGCGACCGCCATTATATACGAATATGCAAAATCGTACACTCCTTTTATAGTAGCAATTATTCTTACCCCCGTTATGGTGGTTTTCGGCGAAATAATTCCCAAAATGTTATACAGGCGCCATGCAAACTCCTTTATGCTTAAAAGTATTCCTCTTATAACTTTTTTCTCCGTCATATTCTTTCCCGTAAATATAATTTTTATAACTCTGTCTAAATTTTTAAACTTGCTTTTTAAAAGCAAGTCCAAAAATGTCTTTTTAACTAAAGACGAACTCATTAAAGTTCTGACGATAAGCGGAAATATCGAAGAATTTAAAGAATACGATAAAAAAATAATAAAAAGGATATTCGAATTCGGTAAAAAAACATCCAAAGATATTATGATTCCGCTTATAAGCGTGATAGCGCTAAACGAAAACGACGACGTAAACAAAGCAAGGCAGATTTTCTCCGAAACTAATTATTCGAGAATACCGGTTTATAAAGACAGAATAGACAATATATCTGGAATAGTCTTTGCTTTCGATATATACAGCGCAGAAAACGCAAATAAATTAGTAGGCGAAATCTCGAGACCGGTATTATTTATACCCGAAACGTTAAAAATATCCAACATAATGCTGAAAATGCAAAAAAGCCGCCAGCAGATGGTCGTAGTGGTAGATGAGTACGGCGGAGCATCGGGAATAATAACATTTGAAGATATACTTGAAGAAATAGTCGGCGAAATCAGGGATGAAACCGACGAAGAGGAAGCAATGTATAAAAAAATAGGAAAAAATACTTATTTAATAAACGCAAAATTGACTCTAGACGAACTGTCCGAACTTTTTAACGTAGGCATAATAAATAATCCCGAAGCGGATTATGAGACCGTATCGGGATTAATAATGGACAGGCTAGGACGCATACCGGTTCCCGGCGAAAAATTTACGATAGATAATATAAACTTTACCGTGTCTAAATCTACGAGCAAATCGATAAAAGAAGTAGTTATCAGTTTTTGAAACAAATAAAGGTATCAGATTTGAAATCTGATACCTTTATTAAATCTGACCCATTTGTTTGCTTTATTTTATTTCTAGTTTCTAATTTCCTAAGACTTTGTCAATCATCTGCTTGAAAGAGCCTTTCGGAGCCGCTCCCACTATCTGGTCGGCGACCTGCCCTTTATTAAATAGAATAACCGTGGGTATCCCCCTTATACCGTATTTCCCCGGAATAACCTGATTTTCGTCGACGTTGACCTTGCCAACTTTAATTTTTCCGTCGTAATCCGATGCGATTTCATCGATTACAGGGGCGACCGCCCTGCACGGAGCGCACCATACGGCCCAAAAATCGACAAGCACGGGCTTATCCGATTTTAAAACCTCGGCATCGAAATTTGAATCCGTAAACGCCAAAACTTTTTCTGAAGACATTTAGTAAATCCTCCTTAATAAGATTTAATAATTTTTTATGTTTACATCTTTCTTTCTAATATCGTTTTATGCCCCTACCTTCTGCTCAGACCTTAAAATCAGAGAATCCGATATTTTATTAAATACCGATTTTACCTCCGGGTGTATATCTTTGGTCATTATAGGCTCGCCTTTGTCCGAAAGTTCGCAAATATCTTCGACTATCGGTATTTCTCCGAGAAAATTCACGCCTAATTTTTCGGCGGCGGCTTTAGCTCCTCCATGTTTAAATATATCGGAACGCTTATTGCAATGCGGACAAATGAAATAACTCATATTTTCGACTATCCCGAAAACCGGCACGTTTACCTTATCGAACATCGCAAGGGCTTTCTTCGCATCTATAAGCGAAATATCCTGCGGGGTCGAAACGACTACGGCAAAATTTATCGGAACGGTCTGCACCAGCGTAAGCTGAATATCGCCGGTTCCCGGAGGAAGATCGACTACCAGAAAGTCTATTTCGCCCCATTCGACGTCTTTTAAGAACTGGGTTATGACCTGCATTACCACCGGTCCCCTCCATATAGCGGGAGCATCTTCCGGAATTAAAAATCCTAACGACATAAGTTTTATCCCGAATTTTTCAAGCGGAACGATTCTATTACTGGACGTAAGGTCAGGTCTTTTGTTTATTCCCATCATAGTGGGAACGCTGGGACCGTAAAGGTCGGCGTCTAACAGTCCTACTTTTTTTCCTTGATTTGCAAGCGTAATAGCCAGATTGACGCTGAACGTAGATTTTCCTACTCCGCCTTTTCCGCTTGCGACCGCTATGATGTTTTTTACCCCGCTTATCGGCGTTTGTTCGTCAAACGGGTTCTTGCTTCCGTGCCCGTGTCCTTCACCTCCGCCGCAGCCGCAGG
>JAJXZU010000103.1:0-2939 GCA_021779895.1 bacterium | reverse complement strand
CTGCCCGTCCTCATAGGACCGTATTGGCTGTTCGACGGAGTTCCGCCTACCGCCTCTCTTATGGCGCCTTTCAAATAGTTGTTAACTTCTATCGCATAGCCGACGTAAGAATCGCCCGAAAATGTCCTTGCCAACGCGGGCAAATTTATCATGCTCACGACTGTTCCCTGATTGGGCGTGGTATAAACGGCCACCCTTAAAGGAAGTCCAAAAGCGCCCAAAGGATAATTTCCGTCGTCTGCCATATATTTGTCGTAAACCCCGTTAGTCGCGACAATGACCGTAGAATTGTAAGCGTCTCCCGCCGGAAGCGCCGTATTAAAGCTGCCTATAACCGTCCAATTATGGCTGTTCAATGCCGATTCGACTTTTTGCGCTACGGATGAAATACTACCCGGCACATTGACCGCGACATTAGTAAACACGCCGTAATCGGCGGCAAACGCGCTGCTCTCCGCAACTAAAAACGCCGATAGAAATGTAAAAACTAAAAAAAATAAAAGTTTTAACTTAACCCGTTTCATAACCTTCCCTCCCATTTTTTTGTAAAACGTTAATTTGATAAACTATTATTTATTTTTTTAACATATTAGAATAAATAAATCAATTACTATTCTTAACTATTTTATATAAAAATATATATAATAATTAAGATATATTAATAACCTAATAATTAATTAATAAACATAAGATATTGGGATTGCGAGGTCTAAAACGGTTTCTAAAGCGCGACCCCCCGGCATTATTTAATATTCCGCATTTTTTCCATTATACCGCGCTTTTCGCCTTGGGATAACTGTATATCCGCCATATTGAATAATATGCCTTCTTCCTTTTCTATGTGTTCGGACAGGAGCCTGCCGAAAGAACCGCCTATTTCGATTATGGACTGAAAATCCCCGTCTGCCGGATAATTATTAATTTTTATCTTAAATTCGGCTGAAAGTTCCCTGCTGCGCTTGTGCTCGATAAGCATAACATGTATGGGACCCGTTTCAATTCCTATATAATTTCCGAGAACAGGAAATAAAGCCTCCTCTTCTTTTTTAAAGTGCGTCTCCAGGTCTTTATCCATAAAAGCGGTTATCCCGCTCAACTGATTTATTAAATTATTTCTCAGTCCGCCGGATGAAACCAAACTTATTTTTTTTAAATATCCTTCGAGATTATTTAAAACCGCTCTCACGGCCTCATGTTCGCTCCTTAAAGCCTTAATAGGGTCCAGATTTGTATCTGCGGCATCCATAACTCAAACTCCTTTTCGTTAAGTTTTTATTTAAATTTATTTTTTCACGTTTAAAACCGCTATTTTTCCGTTTATTTAATTTTATCATAAAAATTATTTATTACGGGGGGGCAAACCGCCGCTGAACTAAAATTATGATATAATAACAAATATAAAACGCGAATGACCGGAGGGATAAATAATGGCGGAAGTGCAAGGGTGCGAACTTCCTGATGATTTATATTACGACGTAGAAAAAGACACATGGGCAAAACCGCTCGAAAATAATATCGTTATGCTAGGAATGACCGACGTAGCGCAGACCCAGGCCGGAAAAATTCTGCACGTTACTTTTAAAAAAGTAGGAAGCGTAGTTCAAAAAAGAGGAAACACCGCCACGATAGAAAGCGGAAAATGGGTCGGGCCTATTCCTTCTCCCGTATCGGGAGAAATAATAGAAGTCAACGAAGCCCTCCTTAAAGACCCTCTGCTTTTAAACGTGTCTCCTTATAAAGACGCCTGGGTAAGCAAAGTTAAAGCATCCGATTTGGGCGAATTAAGCGGTTTGCTGACGGGGAAAGAAGCCATAGAAAAATACAGGGAAAAAATAATCAAGGAGCAGATTCAATGCATGAGATGTTCGAGCCAGTAAAAAAACAAACGGCCGGCTGCTCTACGGATACCTATTTATAAAACTTTTTCGGATATATTTTACATGGACAGTAAAAAACGCGACGTCGTTCTCCTTGTTTCTAAATGGTGCGAGGAGTGCGTTCCGGCGGATAACGCATGGAAAAGGCTATATGAAGAACGAAGGGATTTTAATTACAGGTCGTTAGACGTGTCCGAGCCGGAAGGAAGGCGCATGTCTATCGAACTTTACATAAGAAGCGTTCCGTCAACGGTTATAGACGGAAAACTTTCTTTCGTAGGGATTCCTACTAAAGAAGAAGCCTCGGAACTGCTGGATTTATCGTAAATATAAAATCTTATTTGCCGCCCCCGCTATTTCGAGAAGTTTTCCGACGGCATTCCTATAAAAAATCCCTGCGCGTAATCCACGCTTAGCTTTTTTAATTCGGATAAAACTTCTTCCGACTCTATGAATTCGGCGATGGTCTTAATACCCATTTCTTTGGCGATGGAGATAGAACTTACCACTACCGCCCTATCCATTTTATCCTCAAAAATTCCCCTTATAAACTCGCCGTCTATTTTTAGAAAATCGATAGGGAACCTCTTTATATATAAAAACGAACTGAAACCTGAGCCGAAATCATCTACGGCAAATCTGAAGCCCTCATATTTAAGGTTAACCACGAACTTTTCGAGAAGGGTTATATTTTTTACGGTTTCCCTTTCGGTCAGCTCAAAAACTATTTTGGAAGTGTCTATATTGTATTTTAAAGACAAATGCTTTACCGTTTTTACGTAATCGGTTACTATTAAAGATTTGGGAGAAAGGTTTATAAACATATCGTTCTTATATCCTTCTTCCTTGATTTTCTGAAAAGCCTTCTCCAGCAGCATTAAATCAAGCTTATGGGCAACGCCTATATTCTCTGCTATTTCTATGAACTCTCCGGCAGAGATAACGCTCGGCAGTCCGCCTTTGATAGATTCCAATTTTATGCGCATTAAAAGCTCGTGTGCGATAACGCCGCTCGTCTTCAAATCTATTATGGGCTGGAAATACGGAAGTATTATGTCCTGC
>JAJXZU010000177.1:0-2949 GCA_021779895.1 bacterium | reverse complement strand
GCGCAAACCGAACCCATATTAAAATTTTTATTTACGATACGGACCCGTCGAGAGTCGATTTCGTAAGACATACTTTAGGGGTTAATTCGCTTAACAGCATAGGAGAGGTCGTCGAAAACTGCGAAATAATATTTATCGCGGTTAAGCCTTATTCCGTCGAAAGCGTTCTTGAAGTTGCCTCAGGAGCATTAAACAATCTTAAAAACTATAAGAACATTCCTCTGTTTATTTCTATTGCGGGCGGCGTTAAAGTCGGTTTTATGGAAGAAGTTTTAAATAAAACGCTTAAGAATAATCTTCCGTTAAAAATATTTAGAGTTATGCCCAACATAAATTCTTTAGCCGGCAAAGGGATGAGCGCAATGTGTCATAACGGCAACGTTTCTCAAAAAGATATAGAAACGGCATCGGGAATATTAGAAATGTCCTCGCTCGTTTTAAATATGGACGAAAAATATTTTGATGCCGTAACCGCTTTAAGCGGGAGCGGTCCGGCATATATTTTCTTAATTGCGGAAGGTCTCATTGAAGCGGGAGTAAAGCTGGGTCTTCCGCGGGATATCGCAAAAACGTTAACCGTCCAGACGATACTGGGCTCAGCCGAACTTTTAAACAGCCCAGAATTTTCTAAAACATCCACGAAAGATTTAAAAGATATGGTTACTTCTCCGGGCGGAACTACGGCATACGGACTTGCAAAACTGGAAGAAGGAAGAATTAAGCATATTCTCGATTCGGCGGTAAACGCCGCATATTTAAGGGCAAAAGGATTGGTTTAAAACATCCGTTCCATTCAGGATTGTACTTAATTAACGCAATCATATAGATTGCGGCGGCAAAATTAGGTTTGTATAAGATTATATTCTTTTAACATTTGCAAAAGTTTTTGAACCGGCAATCCTAATACATTTTCGAACGAGCCTTCATATGATTCTACGATGCCGTGCTCATCCTGAATTCCGTAACTTCCTGCTTTGCCTCCCGGAGGATATTCGGACAGGTAACGTTCTATTTCCTTATCGTTCAGCGGTTTTATTTTAACGCGGGTTTTATCGCAATCGGCTATATAAATATTTTTAGATTTATTGATTAGGCATATTCCCGTATAAACTTCGTGGGTTTTTCCGGAAAGCTCTTTTAGCATTTTAAAAGCGCTTTCCATGTTTTCCGGTTTTCCGTAAACGGCGCCTTCATTGAATATTAAGGTATCCGAGCCTATTATCCAGTTTTCGGAATATTCGTCCTGCAGGCTTTCAGCCTTCATTAAAGCTAAATTCCTGACAAAATCTTCGAGCGCAAGCGGCATATTTTTGCCGGATTCCTCAAACAGCGGTTCTTTTTCAAGTTTATGGTTCTTGGCGGCAAAATTTACGCCTATTTTTTTCAATAAATATATTCTTCTTTCGGATGAAGATGCCAGTATGATAAGCGGTGTCATTTATTTAATTTAGGCGGCCTGTTTCCGAATATTGCGGTTCCAAGCCGTATTATTGTGGCGCCTTCTTCTATAGCGGCTTCAAAATCGTCCGACGTTCCCATCGAAAGAACCGTAATTTCATTTTTATAAATGCCTTTAGTATTTATATCGTTAAGAAGTTCTTTTAAGAGTTTAAAATATTTTCTGCCCTCTTCCGCCTGCGGAGGCATCGCCATAATGCCTTTAAGGCGCAATCCGTCAAGTTTATTCAATTCTATAATCAAATTATGCAGATAATCGACGGCAATGCCGTTTTTAGTTTTTTCCCCCGCAAGATTTACCTCGACCAATATATCCGTCGCGGTATTTTTGGCGAGGGAATACTTATCGATAACTTTCGCAAGTTCTATGCCGTCGACGGAGTGTATTAAATCTACGTTTCCGATTATATATTTAACTTTATTTTTTTGAAGATGACCTATTATGTGCCATGTTATATCTTTATTTTGATAAAGCCGTTCATATTTAGACAAAAATTCCTGCACATAGTTTTCTCCGAAAACTTTTATGCCGCCGCTGTATGCTTCAAACACCTCTTCGGCGCTTCTTGTTTTAGAAGCCGCGAGTATAGTAATATCGGAGAAGTTGCGGCCGCTTTTTTCGGCGGCCGCCTTAACCCTTTCATTTATATTTTTTATATTGTCCGATATTATAATGCTTATTCCCTTCCCCTCTTTAAAAGTTCCATAGCTTTTTTTAAACTTATCTGCATTCTGTTAAAAGACTGTGCTAGAGAACCTATTTCGTCGTTTCTCGGGTGGGCTATTTCTTCTTCGAAATGCCCTTTCGATATTTCGTCCGCCAGTTTCGACATTTTCGCTATTGGTTTAATTATAGCGCTTTTTATAATGAAATAAAGAAACAAGACAATCAAAACGATAAAGATTACCGCAATGATTAAAGTTTCTTCGGTAAAAATCTTCTGCGAAACCCTGAGCGGTTTTAAGGAATAAACGAGCTTTATGCCGCCGAGAATATCGCCGGACGAAGCTTTTGTATGGCACATAAGGCAGTTTATGCCCCTTGAATTTGTTTTTGCCACAAAAGGCACGCCCACCATAAGTTCATACGGCACGCCGTTTTTAGAAATTATTTCGGTTTGAGTTTTGCTAGAGTTTAATATTTTATTATCGAAAATAGAATTAATTTTATTATCTTTAATAGAAGTAGGCATTTCTTCCTTCAACCCTTTCCCGAACTCCATATTTACGATATTCCCTCTGATAACCTGAAATCCCTTTATTCCTTTTATTTTTTTATAAATAGAAAAAAGCTGTTTCCTATCCTTTTTTTTCATTATAGTTCCGTTAAGCATCATTGCGTTGAGGCTTGAAAGAGTGGTTTTTGCGGTAACTATGGCATCGTGCCTCGTTAAAGATATAGTCAGCCTTTTTTGAAGATTGTAGGTATTGTAGGCAATTAACGCAATCGGAATGACGACTAATAATAAGAGCGGAATGATGATTTTTGTT
>JAJXZU010000010.1:0-2959 GCA_021779895.1 bacterium | reverse complement strand
TGCCTTAGAGGTTGTGCTTGCGTATCCGGACAGCCTTGCCGTAAAAGGTATAGCCGCCGGACATTTTACCGCGGAACTTAAAGGGCAGATTATACGGCTTAACCCTTTATACTGCGTTCTTTCTTCAAGAGCCGAGTCGGACAAAGCAAAAACCGCGCTGAAAAACTTTAAGGGCATAAAGACGAAATTTACTTTCGGCGAGGAAGGACTGCACGAAGCCGTTTTAGACGACGCTTTCGATATAGTTTTAAACGCCATAAGCGGTTCTTCCGGCCTCATGCTGTCTTACCGGAGTCTTGCCGCGGGAAAAGACCTGGCTCTCGCAAATAAAGAATCGATGGTAATGGCGGGAGATATCCTTAACGCCGCCGCTAAATCCTCTAAAGCCCGAATAATTCCGGTGGATTCGGAACATTCGGCTCTCTTTCAGTGTTTAAGATGCGGAGCAAAATCTGACGTAAGTAAATTAATCCTTACGGCTTCCGGCGGTCCTTTTTATAAGACGGAAAAAGCCGACTTTAAAAAAATTACCGTGGATATGGCATTAAATCATCCGAAATGGAAAATGGGAAAAAAGATAACTATAGATTCATCTACTCTTGCAAATAAAGGACTTGAAATAATAGAAGCCTGTTTTTTATTTAATATCGGCGAAAAGCAGGTCGATGTTTTAATACATCCTCAGGCGGCAATTCATTCGATGGTAGAATTTAAAGACGGCTCCGTTATCGCCCAGATGGGCGATGCGGATATGAAGGGACCTATAGGCTACGCACTGTCTTATCCGCGCAGGTTTAACAGGCTGATGAAGCCGCTTAATCTTGCGGAGATAGGAAGCCTGGAATTTTTTGCGCCCGATAACGAAAAATTTCCGTTTTTAAACCTCGCAAGATATGCTTTGAGGGCGGGGAAAAGCATGCCCGCCGTTTTTTGCGAGGCAAATGAATTTTTTGTAAATTCGTTTCTGGACGGAAAAATATCCTTTAATAAAATTGCCGGTAACGTGGAAAAGGTTATGCAGGGACACAGACCGTTTAAATTGAGCGGTATAGAAGACGTAATAGAGGCAAAAAGACAAGCCGAGTCGCTTTCTAAAATTATTATTAAAAAAGAGCGTTAATAAAAAGGCGTCGGGGTTATATATATAGATTTGCGTTATAATTGTTATATAATATTTATTAAAACCGATTAAAGGGCGTGGAGGATTTGCACCGGCTTATGATAATAGAATCTTATATGGGAAAATATCCCAAGATTGACGAAACGGTATATCTTTGCGAAAATATCGTTATCGTAGGAGACGTAGAGATAGGGAAAGGTTCAAGCATATGGTTCGGTTCCGTGGTGAGGGGAGACGTCAACTACATAAGGATAGGAGCTAATACGAACGTTCAGGATAACAGCGTTCTCCATGTACAGCACGATACCGGACCGCTTATAATAGGAAACGGCGTTACAATAGGGCACAGCGTTAATCTTCACGGATGCGAAATAGGCGATAACTGTCTTATCGGCATCGGAGCCATAGTTTTGACCGGAGCGCGCGTGGGTAAAAACTGCATTATAGCGGCTGGAGCTTTGGTTAAGGAAAACGAAGCCATTCCGGATTGTTCTCTCGTAGCCGGCATTCCGGGGGTTATAAAAAAGAATTTGAACGCAAAGGAAATAGAATCTATCAGGGAATCGGCAAATAATTACGTAAAATACGTGAAAAGATACAGGGGGGAGTAACCGTTCCGCCCCCGTTTTTATGCGGGAAAAGCCGTGCTTTTTCCGAACGCGCATAAAAATATATATTTAACTGGAAAGCATTAGGCCGAGCGCGGATAAACCCGGCAATATAGGGATGCAGATAAAAAGCCAATGGATAATGATAAAATAAACCGTCCGCCTTTTAAGGCTTCTATAGATATAGGAACCAATACGGTAAGGTGCTTGATAGCCGGTCCCGGCAATAATTTTTTAAGTCCGGAATACGTCGATATGAAAATTATCAGGCTGGGAGAAAATTTTAAAAAAGAAGGAATTATAACCTCAGCGTCCATCAGGAGGCTGACGGATGCTTTAAAAATATATACCGATAAGATTAAAGAATACGGAATCGAACCGGGCGGCGTAGTTATAACCGGCACCAGCGTCCTGAGGGACGCGCCTAACTCGCGGGACGTAAAAAATATTCTTTTTAACGAATTCGGGCTTAAACTTAATATTATAAGCGGGGAAAAGGAAGCGCTTATAACGCTTAAGGGAATTTCGTCCTGTTTCGATAATTTAAAAGAGTTTTATTCTATAGATATAGGCGGAGGTTCAACCGAATATGCATGCGTCAAAAACGGCGCTCCGCTATGGAAATACAGCCTTAATATGGGCGTCGTCCATCTTACCGAAGAAATTATAAAATCTGACCCCGTTTCCAAGGAAGATTTAGGAAAATTAGAGCGGGAGATAGAAGAAAAATTATCTTCGCTGAAAGCGGAAATTCATAAAAGCGGATATTCGTTTGAGCCTCTGACTCTCCTCGGCACCGCAGGAACCGCAACCACCCTTGCTATGGTGGATTTAAAAATAGGAGGGTACGACAGGCTTAAGGTGAACGGATATTTTTTGAAGAAAGAAAGCGTCGCCGATATTTACAAAAAATTTATTAATGCAAAAATTGCGGACAGGTTGAAAATTAAAGGCGTAGAACCCGGAAGGGAAGACCTCGTTCTTGCGGGAGCGGCAATAATGTTAAAGAGCATGGATTTTTTCGGGGCTACAGGCTTTAAGGTTTCGGAGTGCGGGCTGTTGGAAGGGCTGATTAGTTAAAGGGGACATATTTGAAATCTGTCCCTTTTAACGATAAATAATAATTTTAAGAGAGGGAAATTAAAAATGAAGGAGATTATAACGGAATCATTAAGTTTCGACGATGTTCTTATAGTTCCCGACTATTCGGAGATACTTCCGAAAGACGTCG
>JAJXZU010000093.1:0-2980 GCA_021779895.1 bacterium | reverse complement strand
CTATTTTTGAAATTCCGCCTACTTTAGGGATACTGAAAGCGGCGTTGTTAAATGCAGGGGTCGTTTCCTGAAATTTTATCCAGCCGAGGACTCCGCCGGTTTTACCGTTAGGGGCGGTGGAGTATTTTTGGGCCGCCGCGGCGAAAGGCTTGCCGCCGCTGAGCATTTTGTAAACAACCTGCGCCTGTTTCTGCGAATTCAGCTGTATATAGCTTACGTTGATTTTAGAGGGCAGATTAAAAGACAGATAGTGTTTTTTATAATACGCTTTCGCGTCCGCATCCGTAACTTTGACTTTGTTCGCAACTTCTTTATGCAATAAAAGCTGGACAAGCAATCCCTTTCTAAAATCTGAAATCTGCGACTTATAAGATTTAGATTTATTTATTCCTTCCTTTAAGGCTTCGTTGACTAAAATTTGCCTGTCGACAAGGCTTTTGAGAAGCCTTTTCTCTCCTGCGGGCGTTTCGAGGTATGACCTCAACGCCGGCGGAAATTTAGACATTTCCTGTTGAAACTTAGCCGCCGTAATATTTTTTCCGTTAACCGTCGCGATGACTTTGTTAGATGCGGACTGTTTTTTCGCGCATCCGTATAAACCCATCGATATAACGATGGAGAATAAGGCGATTAATAAAATCGAACCTTTAAACTTTTTCATTTTTCCCCTCTTAATACATAAAAGTTAAAATTAAATATATGAATATCTTTAAATATTAACATAGCTATATAAACGTTGCAAGATAATTTTAGCTTCTTCCAATCTGTCCCGATTCAAAACCTCTTTCTTTAATCTTATTTTTATTTTAAACTCTCCGATAAAGTTAAAAATATACGACGGCGAAAATTCTTTATCGTTTACAAGTTTAACCAGCGCTTCAAAAACAGTACCCGCCGATTCATGAAATTCTAAGACGAATTCTTTTTCTTTTATTTCAAGAAGCTGAACCTTCGAATTTTTCATGTAGCTTTTGAGTTCCGTTATTTTCAGAAGATTCTCGACGGGAACCTCTATTTTTCCGAATCTGTCTTCAAGTTCGGCTCTTATTTCATTGACGGTGCTCCGGTTGTTGCAATTCGAAAGTTTTCTATAGACGGACATTTTGGTTTTACTTTCGCTTATATAGGAATCGGGAATATAAGCCGATAAATTTACCTTTATCTCCGGAATTATCTGCGGCGGTAAAACGACGCCCTGTATTTTTTCTACCTCTTCTTTAAGCATCTGCATACACATTTCAAGTCCTACGGCGTTTATATGTCCCGATTGAGCCCCTCCGAGAATATTCCCTGCCCCTCTTATCTCCAGGTCCGCCATTGCAAGTTTAAAACCTGAGCTGAGTTCGCTGTAATCTTTAATAGCATTCAGTCTTTTTCTTTGTTCGGCACTTAGGCTATCTTTGCCGGTTTCAAGAAGAAGCAGGCAGTATGCCTGTATATGAGACCTTCCGACTCTTCCCCTAAGCTGATAAAGCTGGCTTAAGCCTAATTGTTCGGCATTGTTTATAATAATCGTATTTACGTTGGGATTATCCAGCCCGGATTCTATGATTGCCGTAGAAAGAAGCATATCGTAACCTTTATTATAGAATATATGCATAATATCCATAATTTCTTCGGAATCCAGCCGCCCGTGAACTACCCCTATTCTTATATCCGGCATTATTTTTTTAAGCCTGTTATAAACCGGGTCTAATCTGGATATCCTGTTATCGATGAAATAAACCTGCCCTCCTCTGTTTAATTCTTTAAAAACCGCATCTTTGACAATCCCGTCTTCATATGGCTCTATAGTCGTAATAACGCTTTTCCTGCCGGAAGGCGGGGTGCTTATGATGCTTATATCTCTTATTCCCGACATCGAAAGATACAGGGTCCTCGGAATAGGCGTCGCACTCATAGCAAGCACGTCTATTGAGTATCTTATTTTTTTTATTTTTTCTTTCTGGAGCGCACCGAATTTTTGCTCTTCGTCTATAATCAAAAGGCCTATATCCTTGAACTCTATCTTTTCGGATAACAGTTTATGCGTTCCTACTATTATATCTATGCTCCCGTCTTTAATTCCTTTAATTATTTCTTTCTCTTCGTTTTTTTTAATAAATCTCGAAATACATGCTACTTTTACCGGATATTCTTCAAATCTTTTTTTAAAATTATTGTAATGCTGGTCAACTAAAAGAGTAGTAGGAGCCAGTAAGGCAACCTGCTTTCCGTCCATGGCAGCTTTGAAAGCCGCCCTTATTGCAACTTCCGTTTTTCCGAATCCTACGTCGCCGCATATCAGCCTGTCCATAGGCTTACTGCCGCGCATATCCGAAAGAACTTCTTTTATCGCCTTGGCCTGGCCGTCTGTTTCTTCAAATTCGAAACTTTCCTCAAATTCCCTGTATTCCTCATTTTCTTCGGAGAATGCAAATCCTCTTTCGGCCATTCTTTTGGCGTACAAAACTTTTAAATCTTCGGCTATCTCTTCAATCCTTTTTTTCGCCTTTATTTTTGCTTTTTCCCACGATTTGTTTCCGAGCCTGCTCAATACAGGAGAATTTTCTTCGGAAGACGCTATATATTTATGAAGCAGAAATATTTTATCGGACGGAACAAAAAGTTTATCTCCGCCATCAAAAATAAGCGCGAAATAATCGGATGAAATTCCGTTAAGCGTAATGTTTTTTATTTCAACGAATTTTGCTATGCCGAATTCATCGTGAACTACGAAATCGCCCGGATTAAGTTCCTCTATATTTTTAAAATAATCCGCGCCTGCCGCTCCGCGCCCGGATTCAGGCGTTAAATCCAGATGCTCCCTGAAAAGCTCTTCGCCTTTAATTATAAAGAGCTTATGCTTCTTGGATATAATGCCGGAGGAAATATCCCCCGTCGAGATTTGAAAACGATCTCCCGCTTTATCCGCGCCTAAGCCTATAGATCCGAAAATAGTCTCCAGCCTCTCTTTATGAATTTCGTTCTTTGAAGCTAT
>JAJXZU010000193.1:0-2981 GCA_021779895.1 bacterium | reverse complement strand
AGGGACAAGGCAGGGGAAGCAGGGAATAGGATTAAACGGAGAGAATCAAACGCAAAGTGAAAATAAAGAGAAAAACATTGCGCCGGGAAAAAATGCCGGTATAGAAATGTAGTTAAATTAATTAAAAGAGGAGAAAATCTATGAAAAAAAATGTAAAAGAAATCTACGGAAAAGCTAAGGAGTTCGTTTTTTGCCACTCGGTCGGCGTTAAGGCGGCAAGTATTTTTATACTTCAGTTGACGATACTCGGGATGTCGTTTATGTTTCCCGAGGTAGCTTCGGCGCAGGCGCAATTGCCGGGTATCGCTCAGGGACAAAATCTTGTCCAAATAGCGGAAGAATACGGCGGTCCCATTGTGGGGGGGCTTGGAATATTCATGATGGGGGCGGAACATTTTACCGGCAAAGGCGAAGGTAAACTATTAAAACACATCGGGAGTATCGGAACAGGCGCCGCTTTTATCGGCGGCGGCGAAACTATATACTCTTATTTTGCGAATGGGCATCTATAATTAATCTAATAAAGTTAAAGTCGTATGTTAAGGTGAATTATGAGCGAAGAAACAACTCAGGCTCAAGAAGAGCAGAACGAGAATACCATCCATTTCAGCCTTTTGTATCCTTTAACGCTGGGCGGGATAGATAGAAGGCTTGCGGCATTAATACTAATGTCTTCGGGAATATTATATATAGTATTCAGGTCGTTAGTAATATTCGTGCCTATAATTCTTTTTTATCTAACGCTCAGAAGTTTTTACAAAAAAGATATGTTTATCCTCGATGTCTATAAACAGTTTATTTTCGTGAAGAAAAAATATTACAAATAAAAAAGGGGAGATAAGGGAGGTCTATGCTTGATTTAAAACTGTATAATAAAATTAACGCAAAAACTCCGCACGTGAGCGATTTAATAGCGTGGCATACGCTTGCCGCCGCCGGAGTCGTGCGGTGTAAAGACGAAAGTTTGATGAAATTATACAGGGTTAAAGGCATCGACACGGATTCCCTATCCGAAGACGAAAAGGCTTATATAAGCATGCTATTTGAAAACGCTATCCGTCCGTTGTCGGAAGATAAGTTTACTATAAGCTTCCATGTCGTAAGAAAACGCGTTAAAAAATATTTAGAAAGCGAATTTAAAAATCCGGTGGCAAAATATATAGACGATATAAGAAAAGCCACGTTTGAGAAAGGAATAAACTATATTAATATGATTTTTTTTTCAGTTTCATGGAAGCCCGCTCTTGAAAGCGTAAGTAGATTATCTAACCTTATAGTCCAGGAAGATAAAAAGGAAGCTTTTAAAAACCTCTTTTCAAAGTCTAAAACTAAAGAAATATCCGAGGAGTTTCTTAAGCGTAACGTAGCTTTTTTTGAAGAGAAATCGAAACAAGCGGTAGAAACTCTATCCGAAACTTCGGCGAGTTTTAAGGAATTAAAAGACGAAGAACTTCTGGCAGCTTTAAATTTTTTATTAAATCCGGCGAAGGAAAAACGGACAGAATTGGCCGTGCCGGCTTATACCTGTTTAGACCAGTATTTAATTGATTTTGACATAGATAACTCCTACCATGACGGACTTATTATAGACGACGGGTCCGGCGCCGATATATACAAAGTCGTTTCCCTAAAAGAATTTCCGCACTTTACGACACCTGGGGTTTTCGACGAATTGATGGCAGTCGATTTCGAGTGCAGGATAAGCGAGACCTTCTCGCTTTTTGAAAAGTCTATGGCGAAAAGCGAGATGGAAACGAGGAGGTCGCATTATCAAAAAACGAGAAAAAAGATGACGCAGCACATGGCGGATGCCGCATCAACGGACAAAAGCGAATTATTGGACGTAACGGTAGCGTCTTATAAGACGGATACGGAAGATGCAATGCAGGAACTTGAACTTGTGCCGAGAAGTTTTGGAAATTTTAACGTCGAATTCGTCGTCTGGGATAAGGATCCGGAAATAGCCGATAAAAATGCGGAAACTATAAAAAAGATATTAAATAATAATAACTGGATGGCTTTTAAAGAGACGATGCATAAGTTAGGCGCCTATATGTCGTCCTTGCCTGGAAACGATAAACTTATGGTAAGAAAATTTATGATGAGTTTAGGCAATTATGCTGATATATCGCCGGTAAGGACCGTGCTCGAAGGAGACATGAGAAACGAACATTTACAAGGTCCGGCTTTAACGGTTTTCGATACCACTCATAGGATTCCTTATTTTTTCAACTTTCACGTAGAAGATGTGGGACATGCGTGTATGTTCGGACCCACCGGCGCTGGTAAATCCGCTATAATGAATTTCTTATGGCAACAATACCAAAAATATAATCCGAAAATATTTATATTTGACCAGGGATATTCTTCGTATATTTCTTGTAAAGCGAGTAAGGGACTTCATTTTGATTTTAAGCCGAATGCTTTTATAAAAATTAATCCGTTAAAAGACATTTCAACACCTGAAGGACGATTCTTCGCTAAGACTTTTTTAGAGACATCTATAACGGCTTACGGCGGAACCATAAATGCGGAAGAAAACAAATACCTACAGGAAGCAATAGAACTTCTTGCACAACAGCCGTCAGAACTGCATTATTTAGAAGGAATTTATGGGATTCTGCCGAATAGCTTAAAGATAAAACTTTACCCTTGGGTTGAAGGAGAATATAAAAATATATTTAACAACGTAGATGATGAACTAAGTACCTTTTCCGATTATAATGTTTTTGAAATGAAACATTTAAATAATATGAAAAAAGTCATAGCTCCGCTTATGTTATATTTATTTTATAAAATAGAGAGAGCAACCGACGGCGTAAGAGCGATGGTTATTTCTATCGACGAAGCGTGGTTTGCGTTAAATAATGTACCAGGCTTTAAAGAACAAGTAAAAGAATGGTTAGCTACGAAAAGAAAACAAAACACGGTGATTTTTTTCACAACGCAAAGTTTAAACGACGCGGCAAGATACACTGAAC
>JAJXZU010000198.1:0-2991 GCA_021779895.1 bacterium | reverse complement strand
TCTTGTCGCGTTATCCATTGCGTTCATCCTTGAAGCCTGTTCGCCGGCAAAAGATTCCAAAATTCTGGAATATACCTTGGTATGGATATAATCTTTAAAAATTTTGTCTAAGATTTCATCTTCATAGCCAACCGGCTCTACTAAATATCCGCCCAGATTTTTATTTTCGCCGGCAGCCCGGCTCTCAAACGGTAAAATTTTTTCGGCGTAGGTCCTTTGATGAAGCGTTGAAACGTACCTGTTTGAAATTATATAAACGGTTCCGATTTTGCCTTCCCTAAAATCGCTTAATATTATGTCCGATAATAACGCGGAAAGATTTAGGGGCCCTCCGCTTTCCGAAAAAGAGCCGTTAAAAATAATATCGTAATCGTTCTTTTTAAAAAAATCGAAACCTTTTTTACCCAGAATATATAACTTCGCTTGACCTGAATCTATTCCGGCAGTCCTTAATTTGTCGAAAAACAGTTTAAACAGGTTTATATTAAAAGACCCGCAAAGTCCTCTATCGGTAGAAATTATTATTATGCCGGCGTTGCCGCCGGTTGTTTTTCCGTAAAAAGGATGCGAATATAATACCGTATTATCGGAAATATTTTTAATAACGTCGTCGTAAGCGGAAGCATATGCTTTAAATTCGTTCATTGCGGACTGGTTCCGCTTTAATTTCGACCCTGCTACCATTTTCATGGCTTTCGTTATTTGTCTTGTATTTTTGATACTAGAAATTTTTCTTTTTATAGATTTTAAATTCGGCATAATATATTTATCTTTATACTTTATATCAGTCTTCTATGAAAATTTTCTTGAATTTATCAAGCGCGGCAATAAGATTCGATTTAACGTCGTCATCTATCGTCTTTTTTTCTCTAATAGAGGTATAGATTTCGGGGTTATTATTCTCGATATACGATAAAAGTTCTTTTTCGTATTTCTTGAGCGAAGACAGGTTGTATTCATGCAAATAGCCGCCGTTAGCCGCAAATAATATTACCACCTCTTTTTCCACCGGCATCGGGTCGTATTGAGCCTGTTTAAGAAGTTCCGACATCATCCTGCCTCTGGCAAGCATCTCCTGAGTGGTTTTATCGAGGTCAGCCCCGAATTGAGAAAATGCCGCCAACTCCCTGTACTGCGCCAAAGAAAGCCTTAAGCCGCCCGAAACCTGTTTCATGGCTTTAATCTGGGCGTCTCCTCCCACCCTGGATACGGAAAGACCGGCATTTACGGCAGGCCTGACGCCGGCATAAAATAAATCGGTTTCCAAGAATATCTGTCCGTCCGTAATAGATATAACATTAGTCGGAATATATGCGGACACGTCTCCCGCTTGAGTTTCGATTATAGGCAGAGCGGTCAGCGAACCTCCGCCGTGCGCATCGTTTAATTTAGCAGCCCTTTCCAAAAGCCTTGAATGCAGATAAAAAACGTCTCCCGGATAGGCTTCCCTCCCCGGAGGCCTTCTTAAAAGCAGCGAAAGCTCTCTATACGCAACGGCATGCTTGGATAAATCATCGTATATTATAAGGCAGTGCATACCATTGTCTCTAAAATATTCGCCCATCGTGGCCCCTGTGTACGGGGCAAAATATTGAAGCGCCGCCGGATCGCTGGCATTTGCCGCTATTATCGTAGTATATTCCATAGCTCCGGCACTCGTCAAACGGTCATAGATGAATGAAATACTCGACTGTTTCTGTCCTACCGCGACATATATGCAGTAAACCCCGGAACCTTTTTGATTTAATATAGTGTCTATAGCTATGGCGGTTTTTCCCGTCTGCCTGTCTCCTATAATAAGCTCTCTCTGCCCCCTTCCTATAGGTATCAATGCATCTATTACTTTAATTCCGGTATATAAAGGCTCATTGACCTTTTTTCTCTGCACTATGCCTGGGGCTTTTTTTTCTATTGCCGAATATTTTTCGGCTTTAACGGGATTTTTTCCGTCTATAGGCCTTCCAAGTCCATCTAGAACCCTGCCTACGACGCCCATTCCAACCGGAACTTCGGCTATATTGCCGGTTCTTTTTACGGTATCGCCTTCTTTGACTAAAAATTCCTCCCCCAATATAACGACGCCCGCATTATCTTCCTCTAAATTTAAAACATAGCCGTAAACATCCGGCGAAAACTCAAGCATTTCGCCAATCATAGCATTTTTAATTCCGTATATTTTCGCTACGTTGTCTCCTACCGATAAAACAACGCCGACTTCGCTTATATCTATATTTTTAGTATAAGATTCTATTTTGCTCTTTATGATATCGGTAATCTCGGAAGCCTTAATCGCCATAAATAAATGCCCCTTGTTTTAAATATTTATAAAAATTATCCGCCTGCGTTTTAATACTGCCGTCGTATAATATATTTTCTATATTTATTATGTATCCGCCAATCAGTTCTTCGCTAACCTCTTCGGATATAACAGCCGTTTTACCCAAAGATTTTTCTATAATATTTTTTATTTTATTTTTTTCCTCGGGTTCTAATTTTTTTGCGGAAACTACCTTAACCCTCGATATATTTAAAAAATTATCCCTCAAAGCCGAATATTCGTCGAAAATTTTCGGCAGATATCCGGTTCTTTCGTTTTCTATCAGAAGATGAATAAAATTTATGAAATACGCGCTCAGGGATAATTCCCCGCTTAATAAACCGATGACCTCGAATCTTTCGTCTTTGCCTATATACGTTTGCGCTAAAAATTCCTTAAGGCATAGCTTATCGTAACAAAAACTAATAAAATTATTAAGGTCGTTAAAAATTTCTTCGACTATCCCGGAACCTGCGGCTATTTCAAAAAGAGCGGCGGCGTACCGCCTGCTTATCCGATTGTTTTGCAAATGCGTCCTCTTGAAGTTTAAGAAATTTATCGTTTATTTTATTGCCGGAACCTTCGGCTATTTCTTTTTGCAGAATATCCCTTGCCGATTTAAAAGACATATCTAATGCGTCTTCGAATATCTGTTTTTTCTGATTTTCTATTTC
>JAJXZU010000188.1:0-11745 GCA_021779895.1 bacterium | reverse complement strand
CCTATCTGCGGCTCTCTACCCATTTTTCTCATGTGTTCATTTAACTGATAAGAATTGAAATATCTTTGTCCATATTCGTCAAACGTTATATGTGAAATCCTGCCGCATTTATCGCATATAGCCCAATTTAATGAACCGTGCGGCTTAAGCAAGGGTATTGTTGGATAATCTCCGTCAAGGGAATATCCATACGGCAAACACAGCAGATTTAATGCATAATCTAATGAAATATCGTAATTGAAAGTAATCAGAGAGATATTATATTTCAGATCCCCCTTAATTTTGTCTAATAATGTTGCAAATAAACCATAAGGATATGGTGGCTGACGGTATTCCACGTCTTTCCTTACAGAATGGGGAAAGATGATCGATTGTGCGAGGGTTTCGAAAATTAATCCTTTTAAAGAGGGTAAAAGAGATTTTTTATCTTCAGGCGAAATCGCCAAATCCTCTATTGATTGTATTTCTTCAAATACAGAAAAAACCGATTCAATATTATTCCAATCTATTTCCTTGTTTAATTTTTCTTCTATTTGCCCATTCCTAAGTTTATCAATGTTGCCAAATACTCTTTTAAAATCATCGCGATTTCTTAAACTAATTTTCTTGTCAAAAAGGATTTTATTTGCTTTGTCAAGAAAATTGCCCATTAAAGGGGCTCCCCCCTCTGCCGACGCTCCTGCTCCAAAGATAAATAATATTTTTTCCTTTTCCATATGGTTTATTATATTACTTTGCTCACATTTTATCAAAATTTATTAACGCAAAAAATTCGTCATAATAGCAAAGTTTTCCAAGGGAATTGAATAGGCCGGCTGTTCTGGACTGTTAAATTCCAGGACAGGCGTTTTAACGGAATTAACCCTTTGGGGCTTGACAACCTGAGCTTGCGACGGGTGTTTAATTCCGCGTTAAGAAACATCTGTGGAAAACTTCTAAATAAAACAGTCCTGCCGAGCGCCGGAGGCAAGGCGGTTTAGCCCCGCTTGACGGGACTGAAACGCATTGCCGTAGCAAGCGAGAAAGGACAACAACTTCCCCTCCTTCAGTTTGGAGTCTTGAATACAAACTGAAGGAGGGGGGATGAAATGCGGAAAATATAATATTTTGAGAAAGTGATTACTATTTTTTAAATTGTTTTAAATTTGATTTTTTTGAAAAATATGATAAAATAAAATTATTAGTCAATTCATCTTTAGGTTCTGCGCTTTAATTGGCGGCGCATTAAATGGAACCTGCAATCTTCGTAAGAGATTCAAACTTACCAAATCTTCGAAAGCAGATTAAAACCTTTCTTATCCGTAACGAACGGATTATTAAATTCGCAAATATTTGCTCTACCTAATTGTAAAATCACGCGTTTATGGGTGATTTTTAAGTCTGCCGATGGCGGATGATGAAAATACCTGCTAAACCTGAAGATTTTAAATGTTCGCTACTCGGAAAAAGAAAAAACATTCCGGTTGCAATGTAGGAGCAAATATCATTTCTAACGCGGCTCGAAATACCGCATAGTTTTTAATTCCTTACTTAAAGGTTTAACTCTAAAAACCTTCAAGACTTGCCGGGTCTATAAATTCGGAAAAATCATTCAACAATATATAGGGATTATTGGCTTATCCTCAAAGATTTTCTTCGTCGAGCTGGTATTGTCTTTCCAGCCAAAGCCAAAATTAAAAGACAATTTCTACCTTAAATCAAAATTATAAAAAATAGGCAATTTAAATGCCACTGATAGAGGTTTGTTTATTATTTTAAAATTAACAAGTTATTTAAAGGAGAAAGCCATGACAAAAATAGAATATAAAATAAATCATGAATTAAAGCAAATAGAGCATTTCCACAAGGTTGACAATCCTGTGTCGGTAGTTTCTAATAAAAGAGACCACGATATCCGGCAGGATTTGAGGCGCATAGCCCATGACGCCAGAAACTTCGGTATAGGGGTAACGGCAAATCGTAAAGGCGATATTGGAAAGTGGACTAATGCCGACATCAAGCAAATCGTAAATCATTATAAAACCGCCGGACTTACTGATGCGACAATTATCAATTACGTATCGAGTCTGCGAAGTTTTCTGTTCGAGACGAAAAGGACGAATATAACAGCGTCCAACT
The DNA here is from genome assembly GCA_021779895.1 of bacterium. Lineage (GTDB taxonomy): Bacteria > SZUA-79 > SZUA-79 > Acidulodesulfobacterales > Acidulodesulfobacteraceae > Acidulodesulfobacterium_A. The sequence continues at coordinate 9,627 of JAJXZU010000188.1, read as the reverse complement.
CCGAAGTAGGGTTAAAGCGGGTAATCGAGTATAAAGATAAAAGCCTTGGGGCAAAAGGTATCGATTTAAACGAAAAACTTGCGTATTTCAAGGAAAAAGATGCTAATGTTTACGTCCAGCTTAAAATATCTTCCATAGTCGGACTTAGGAAGGAAGAAAGCGTCCACGCCGCTCTTGCCCTGGCGAAAGGATACGACATCGTTAAAGATAATAAATTAATCCTTAAAGGGTCGTGGTGTAAAAACGGTAGACCGAGAGAGATAAAACTTTCGCAGGAAAAGGTTAGAGAATTTGCAGAACTAAAAAAATTCGCAATTAGTAGCGATTATAATAAAAGCAGGGATCTAAAGCAGGAAATGAACCATCTGGGAAATTCCATAAAGAACGCAGGGTTCAACATGCACGCAGTCAGGCACTCCGAAGCTCAGGAAAGATATGCCGAACTCATATCGTCTGGGAGTACCGAAAAAGAAGCTAAAACGGCGGTTTCTCAAGAACTTGGGCATAACAGGGATTATATAACAAAAGTTTACCTTGGAGGGAAATAAACCCTGTTTCGTTCGTTTTTCGGGGGTATTTCAAATTAATAACATCAATTTCATTAAATATATATTTAATTATATCATTTTTTGCAATTAAATTGCAAAAAATTAAATATTTAAGTTAATAATTGATAAAAATAAGTTTATATGCCTTATAATTCGGCGATGTCTAAATTTTTTGGGGTATTATACTTATTATTTTTATCTCTATACGATAATTTTTAGTTTAATTATTCTGCACATTGATTCAAACCGCTGGATTACCGCCATTCGAATATTTCGATGAAAAAATAATTAAAGAAGCAATTAAACTTAATATTGCCGCATATAAATATGAATAATTAGCCCCGACATTATAAAGGAGACCCATAAGAATATTCCCGCCAAATAACCCAAGGCTTCTTGCGGCGGTGAGCAACCCCATCCCCCTGCCTATCTTATCGTTTTTGACAATCAAGCTGATAGAGGTCGGTTCTATAGTTTCTATAATGCCTAACGATATTCCGAGAACAGCAACACAGACATAATAAAATAGAGGATTTAAGGAAAATGTAAATATTAATGCCATGCCCAGAGAACCTGCAAAAGTAAGAAAATAACCAAATCCCAGTTTCTTAACGGTTTTAGATATTGTTTTCCCTGCAACTAAACCTGTCAGCGCCGTACAAATAAAAAATAACACGTATGAAAAAATAGCTAAAACATCATTTTTAGATGTTTCTGCTATAGTTAAGATAGGAAATCCAAAACTAAAAGAGCTAAAACCGTATAATGAAGTTGCAATTAAAATCCTTTTAAATAAATTTTCGTTAAAATCGATATTTTTCTCATTCAAACCCTTGCTATTATTTGCACTATCAGCGGCATACGTATTAATATCGATATCTTTCTTAGAATTTTCGGGATTATTGCTTGTATTATCGTTTATATTCCTATTTGCGCCGTCGGCGGGATTATTTATTAATTTTTCCTTTGAAATTAATATCAAAAAAACAGTCGAGATTAATAAGGGTCCAAAAGTTATTAATAAAATATATTTTAGAGGAACGTGAAAGATGAATAAAATTAAAGTATAAATACCCGCAAAGAACCCCCCTCCTTGATCAAGGGCATGTAAAAAACCAAAAGCTCTTCCGTAAAATTCTTTTAGAACGGATCGTGAAAGCAAAACCCTTCTCGAAGGAGACCTGAAATTCCTTGCCCACCATCCCGTCGAAAACAAAACTACCGCTTCTAACGGATAAATGCTGAAGCCGGTAAAAGAAAGCAGAGGTATAAAAAGATTGCCGATAATCGCAATTTTTTTGTGGCCGAATTTATCTCCCGCCCTTCCGCCAAAATAACCGAAAAAAGAACCTATCCCGTAGCTTATGGCGGAAGCGATTCCAAAATATATGACGGAACTATGCAGGTCTAAAACTAAAAAAATTGGAAACGTCACTAAAACGGCCTGATAACCGAGATCGGCGAAAAATGCCGATAGAGATATAAAAAGAACATTGCCGTTTAACCATTTTTGTTTTTCATTCGTTACTTGCATTTTTGTTTTCCGTTAATCTTATAATACCCGCTATAATAACCGGCAAAATAATTAATACGATAAAAGGCTGCATAACAAGGCCGGATATTATGGCTACGGCAAGCGGCTGAAGCATAGCCGAACCGTTGCCGATATTAAGAGCGATAGGCAAAAGTGCAAAAATAGCAATAAGGGACGACATTATAATAGGCCTTAAACGGTTTTTACCGGAACTTTTTAAAGAGTATAATATATTCCTGTTTTCTATTGTTTGAAAATATTCCGAAAAATAAAATATAGCCATTTCGGTATTTATTCCTACCGTTATTATTATACCCATCATAGAGATAATATTTAATTGCGTATGGGTTATAAATAAACCTGTTAGGTCGGCAAATAAACCGAGCAGCGAACTAAATAATATACCGATGGATATAAAAAATTTTTCATATAAAAACAAAAGCACTATAAAAACAAGAATAATAGCCGACGCTAATGCCAAAGTAAGATACAGAAAAGATTTTTGCTGCTGCTTAAATAATCCGCCAAAATTATAATACACGTCTTTATGGTTAAGAATGCCCGAATATTTAATTTTAGATTTTACTTTTTGCATTATTTTGCCGAGATTAGCACCTTTTATCCTTGCCGTAATCGCTATCATACGTTTAAGGTTGTCGTGAACTATCTCCGGCTCTCCATTTATAACGGAGATTTTGGAAATTCTCTTTAAAGGAAAGACATTGCCGTTATTCGAATATATCGGAATATTTTTTATATCGGCAATATCGGTTCTAAAAGAAACCGGTGTCCAAACCCTAACGCCTACTATTTTTGGGCTTTTAATTATCTCGGTAGCAACGGTTCCGTATAAATAGCTTGATAACTCGTTTGTTGCGTCCGATGGAGTTATTCCTTCTAATGCGGCTTTTACGCGGTCTATTTTAATATTTACGCCTTGACCGGAATACACCAGCCCGCTTTTAACTTCAATAACTCCCGGGATCTTGTTTATAAGGGCGGCAATCTTCGGCGCAAGGCGATATAAAAGATTTCCGTTATCCGAGTATATTTTTATTTCTATCGGTTGCGGCGTACCTATTAAATCTCCTATCATATCTTCGACTAACTGTGCTGTCTCTACATGAATCCCAGGCACTTTAGCCATAACTTTCTTTCTAATATTATTAATTATATCTTGTATAGGGGGTCTAGGAAAAGGTTTTAGGCTAACAAAAAAATCTCCCGTATTTGGCTCCGTTAAACCGCCGCCTAGCTGGAGCCCGGTTCTCCTTGTATATGTTTTCACGTACGGTTCTTTTTTGATAATATCTTGAACCTGGGTTAATACCCTGTTTGTTTCCCTTAAAGATGTTCCCGGCGGCGTATAATAATCCAAAATAAAGCCGCCCTCGTCCATTATTGGCATAAACCCGCTGCTCAAATATTTATAGCTTAAGAGTCCTGCGGCTATTAATAAAATTATAGAAGCATAAACAAATATTTTTCTCCTAAAAGAAAAATGCATTATATTCTTATACATTTTATGTAAATTGCTCATTAAAAATCCAGTTTTTGGATTGGCATCTTTTTCGCTTAAAAGTCTTGCCGCAAATATCGGAACCGCAAATAATGTAATCAAAAAAGAGCTTGCAAGGCTTACGGCTATAGTGAGCGAAAGGGATTTAAAAAATGCTCCGGTTATACCAGAAATAAAAACAAAAGGCAGGAAAATAATAGTAGTCGAGAGAGACGAGCCTAAAAGGGGTTTAAGAAAATTACTAGAAGCAAAATTAACTCTTTCCAGAATAGACTGAGTTTTCCGAGTTTCTATATACCTCATAATATTTTCTATCATTACTATTATATCGTCTATAATAAGACCCACAGCCGCGGCAATCCCTCCCAGGGTCATTATATTTAACCCCATATGAAAAACATATAAAACTAAAATGGTGGAAAGCAGGACCGAGGGCAGTAATGCTATGATGATTAAAATTACCCTAACATTTCTTAGAAAAATTATTGAAATAAACATAGCCAAAATAATACCTATTATTATCGCATCGCGCAAACTATCGGTAGATGCAACTATCAACTTGCTCTGATCGTACCATTTTGCAATTTTTATATAGTTCGGTAATTTTTTTTGAAAAATGCTCATCTTTGTTTCAATTTCCTTGTTTATTTTTATAGTGTTTGCGTTAGGCTCCTGCAATACCTGCAATAGAACAGCATTTTTTCCGTCGGCGGTTACGATAGTCCATTGAGGAACTATGTTTTTTGTCACGGACGCAATATCCTCTATCTGGACTACACCGTTTTTACCGGTTTTAATAATAGTGTGTTCTATCGAACTTATATTGTGAAGCCTGGTATCCGATGTTATAAGATTTAACTTATATTTATAATTGAGTTTGCCTACCGACGCAAAAACATTAGTATTAGATAACGTCTTTATCACATCCTTAATAGTAATTTTATATAAGAATAGTTTTCGTGGATTTACGATAACATGATATTCAGCTCTCTCCCCCCCCTCAACTTGTATGTCGGATACGCCTTTTACGCTTAAAAGCAGCGGCTTCAATTTATACTCAACGATATTTCTTAATTGAACTAAAGATTCTTTTTTAGAAGTGAAGCTATATGCAATAACGGGATACATAGCTGGATACATACGTATCGCATTAAACGAAGTTCCCTTAGGAAGATTAGGCAATATCTTATTTAGAGCTGATTCCACATTGAGAAGTTCTATATTCATATTGTTGCCCCATCCAAAACCCAAGATTATATCTGCACTTCCCTGGCTTGTGGTGGAACGGATATCTTTTACTCCTGGTATAGTTCTGAGAGCCTCTTCCACGGGTCTTGTTATTATCACGGACATCGTACTTGTAGGCCGGTTAACCGAATTTATAGTAACTCTTATCCGCGGGAAATTTATATTTGGGAATAGGGCAACCGGGGATAGGAACATTCCGAAAAGGCCGCTTATAGATAATGCAATCAATAAAAATATTACGGCTTTTCGTTTTTTGAATATAATTTTAGTTAAATTCATTTAATTTTTCCTATTATTAATTATTACCATCATTCCTTGTTTTAGTTCATAATTTCCGAGGCTGGCTACTAAATCGCCCCGTCCAATATTTCCTTTTATCAGGTCATATATATCTGTCTTTAGCAAGACCTGAACATAGCGTTTATAGGCAATATTCTTTTTAATTACATATATAAAATATTTGTCGCCTTTCCGCAAAACGGATTGCTCCGGAACCAAAATGCCCTTTCTTTCATTTGCATATATTATTACCTTAACAAGATTGCCGAATAACAAAGGAGTTTTCGAATAAATAGGTTTAATATAAACATTAACTAAATTAGTATTGGGATTAACTATGCCGGCTATTTTAATTATTTTTCCCGATATTTGCTTTTTAGCGTTCCCGATAATCGAAATATGCACAATAAGACCTTGATGAATATATTTCAGATATTCCATTTCTATTCCGCATCTTATAATTAATCCATGTTTGTTTATTACTTGAATAATAGGGCTCTGAGCAGGCGCACTGCTGCCTTTTATATAAAATATTTTATTTACGACTCCATTTATAGGAGAAAAAACATAGGGTTTTAATGATTTTTTAAGAATAGAATATTGTATCAGGGCATTACTATAAGCATTTCTTGCATTCAAGAGATCCTGTTTTGTAGCTATTCTAACGTTATATCGTTGTTTTACAAAATAAAGATTCCTTTTTGCTGTTTTTAATGAATTTTGAGCCTGTCGCAAACGCATTTCCGCATATTTAGTCGGGGATACATTCATAAGCAATTGTCCCCTATTAACATTTTGGCCGGTAGCAACATATACATCATTAATAATGGAATCAAAACTTAGAATTATATTTTTAATCCCGTTTACATTAGCTATAACTTTTCCATATATAACGACCTTTTTCCTTAATTTGCCGTAAGCAGCCTTTGTAACCGTAACCGGTGCTGCCAATGGCGGTATATGATTACTATTTGTATTCTTATAAAAAAATTCTTTAAAAACAAAATAAACTGCTATTAATATAATTAAAAATACGATTATTGCAGATTTTTTCATGGTTACCCTTATTAAGATTTAATAATAGTCTTTCCGGAAACTACTTCAAGCGATACGATCGAATTATAAAAACTTTCCATTAAAGTTAAAAGTTTTATCCGCTCATTTAGCAAATTATTTTTAAGGGTATAAAATTCAAATACTCCAATTTCTCTCGATTTGAATTCTTTTTTATACGATTTAAACGATATTTCTAGATTTTTTATTTGTTTACCGGTTAAAGCAATTTGGCGCTTAAGGTTATTTATGTTATATAATATTGCGTTAATATTGGATTTTGCAGTTTGAAGTCTGTTGATATAATCGTCGAACATTTGTTTTCTCGTGGCTGTTTCTTTTGCAATACCTGCCTGGTTTCTATTAAATAAAGGAATAGATAAACTTACGCCGAGACCTATAGTTTGAATATTCGCATTATCGCTACTAAAAGGAACGCTGACGGAAATTTTTGGAAACTGAGATAATATAGCTACCCTTAAACGCTCTTCCTGTGCTTTATAAGCTATCTTAAAGGCTTCTAAGTCCAATCTGTATTGTATATCTTTATCTATTTTAAGTTCGGACGGGATAACTATCTTAAATTTAATATTGCTTACGCTAAGTTTATATGAAGGCGGCAATCCTAAAAGAATATTAAGTTTGACTCTCGTATCTTTTATGCTCTTATTAATATTTAGCAGGTTGGTCTCTGCCTTCTGAAGATTTGCCCTTGCCGTATCTAGTTCGGTTAAAGTGGCTAAACCTTTGTTGAATAACAGTTTTATAAGCATGTAACTATTTTTATAACTATATAATTCGTCATTATAATTTTTTATAACGTCCTGCAAAAATAAAAGCCTTACGGCATCCAATTTTGCTCGTTCGGCCGTCAGCCATTCTTTATAGGCAATTTCTAAATGCATCGCTTCAGCGTGTAACTCGGCGCCTTTAATATTGGCGTTTCTGCTAAAAAGAAAACCGATATTGACGGATGGAATAATATCGTAAGGATCATATGCACCCGCAATATTTCCCATAATAGGGCGGGCTGCATCAAGAGATAAACGCGGATTAGGAATAGTGCGTGCTTTTAATATCTGCGCGTTAGCTATTCCTGCCGAATCCCTGTAAACCTTAAGGGCTTTATTATTTAATACGGCTACTTTTGCAAGTTCATCAAGATTAAGGGGTTTGCGATAAACCACTTTGTAATACAACGCAGGATCTTTTTTAAGACTAATAAACGAGGAAGCTTTATTTAAATTTTTCTTATTTAAAGGCATTGGTGTATAAGAAGTGCAGCCAGCAAGCAATAAACCAAGCATAAGGCTTATATATAGTGTTTTTTTAATAAAACTCATAATGGATTTTTCATAAATAAAGATTTTAAAGATATAAAATAAAACTAAATTTGCCCAGGGGCGTAATACAAAGACGTTCTGCTTAAGCCTAATATTTCGCACCGGGCTTTTAGATAGTGTAAAATATATTGTGTAAATTATAAGTGGCAAAAAAGGCGTACCTCCTATAAAATAGTTATTGGTCAAAATAACTTTTAAATTAAAGGAGATGTAAAAGCATGCCTTTTACGGCCAATGAAGTTAATTGTTAATTCTAAGTGTATCAGAAATTACGACTTTATTCAAAGAAATTCAACAGATATAAATGCATGTCATTTATGGTCTAAAATGTTCGATTTAGTTAGAAAAGACGTAAAGGAAACAATTGATACGGAGGCAGACGTTTATAAAGGCGAAGTCTTTATGTCTGCCGCAGTGTACATCTCCGGTCTTTTAGACCTTGAGCTTAAAGACCATCTCAAAAGAGATAGATACGAACGCTCTGCCGAAGACGACCCCAACTACCGCAACGGTTCTTATAACCGCAGATTCTGTATGAAATCCGTCGGGGATACTAATATTACCGTTCCAAGGGATAGGAAGGGAACCTATAAACCTAAAGCCCTTCCCCGCTTTCAAAGATACGAAATACGCAAGCAGGCGATTATAAAGGCGAAGCCTTTATGCCTGCCGGAGTGCATTAAAGAAGATTTGACGTAATGTATCTAACCGGTATATCCACCCCATCTTTGCCTGCGTTAACGGCATGCGTTAACAATCTTGCAGGCAAAGATATCTTATCCCTTTTATCTAATAAGCTTATAGGAAGAAGGTTATCGCCGCAGATACGGAGGCAGGCGTTTACAAAGATAGAGTCTTTGTGCCTGCCGGAGTGTTCTAACGCCAACAAAGAATTAATCTCTGCCGTTGAAAAATGGAGAAACAGAGACTTATCCGCAGAGAATATAAAATATATCTATTTAGATGGTGTTAATTTTTCCATGCGAATTAAGAAAATACAGACTGTTCCCGTGCTCGTCGTCATAGGCGTGGATATTAACGGCTGCCGCTCGGTCTTAGGATTTCAGTCCGGGGATAAGGAATCCGCCTCTTCATGGCGGCAGTTCTTTAAAGACCTTAAAAGAAGGGGATTAAACGGCTCTTCCGTAAGACTTTAGCATAATGGACGGGCTTGCCGGATTAGAAAAGGTATTTAAAGAAGAATTTTACAACGCCGAGGTTCAAAGGTGTCAGGTTCACGTTGCAAATACGAAGGCAGATGTTTATAAAGGCCAACGGCTTTATGTATGCCGGAGTGGTCATTTCGAAAGTGCCTTTAAAGCACAAAAAAGAAGTTGCCGACGATTTAAGGTCAATATTCTATGCCTCGTCAAAAGATAAAGCAATGGAATTTTTTAAGGAATTTAAGAATAAATACGATAATGTCATAAACGGCATGCGTTTATATCGTCTGCCTTTAAATCATTGTCTAATTCAATAGATTCCTCATTGACATTCTTTAACACTCCGGCAGACACAAAAGCCTTTGGCTTTTGTAAGCCGTCTGCCTACGTATTATCCTACCTTTAGCCTGAGGGGTATTTGCATGTATAAGCTCTATTCCGAGTTCCGAAAGTGCCCTGCCGAACTGACTTAGGGCTTCTTTGTCAGGGGATTTATAAGTGGTATGCTTATCCGAATAAATGCTCATCGGAAGACCGTATTCTAAGATATAATTTTTTAATAAGTCCATTGCGGGGATAGTTCCTTCGTATTCGTAGAATCTTGCATATATCATACCCGTGGCGTCGTCTATAAAAGACATAAGGACGGCTTTGTCTCTCTTGCCCTCGAACCAGTCGTGCTTGGAGCCGTCAAGCTGGAGCATCTCCCCGAAGTAGTGTTTTCTTTCCCTTAGGCTCTTACGGGGTTTAGTTTTTCTTTCACGTTTCCACAATCCTTCGTCAAGAAGCCACTTCCTCGCCGTTTCTTTGCTTATTTCTATATTATGGAGTTCGTAAAGCTTCTCGCAAAAAAATGTAGGTCTGAAATCCGGGTAATTTTGTTTGTATAGTTCTAACACTTTGAGCCTCAAATCGTCGGACAATTTTCTGTTTGAAACGG
>JAJXZU010000116.1:0-11753 GCA_021779895.1 bacterium | reverse complement strand
TTAATATCCGATAAAATCTCTTTATATTTTCCTCTTTTTATCTCTTTTTCTATTCCGAGCGCAAGAAGATGTCCGAATTCCGTATTTATTTCTTCCGCGGCAAAATATAAAAGCCTCCCGTAATAACCTTCAAGTCCGTCCGCTTTAGGCTTAAGCGTGTTATGGTCGGAGGAAACGAGAAAGTCCGCTTTAAGTTTTTTAGCGGTTTCTATGAGGTCTTCTATGCGTCCTGAGCCGTCCGAATATACGGTATGAAAATGAATTATCCCGTTTATCTCAAAAAGTTTCGGGGCGGGGATGTTTTCGTTTTTGCCGCTTATAAAATCTATTTTTAATTTAAAAAATTTTATCCTCAAATAAATAAGCAGTATCAAAAGCGCCGCAAAAACTAAAAACAGCCTTGAAGATACGATAAAGACGGCAATGTTCATAAATTTCATTTCCACAATTTATATTCAATTTGAGACAGGGACAGAATTGAATTCTGCCCCGTATTACACAACTATTTCCGTTAAATAATTTTTAAAATAGGCTTCAAATTCTTCCTTTTTTTTAAGGCAGAATTTTAACCCGTTTTTTCCGGTTTCACTCCTGAGTTTTTCATCTTTGATTAATTTTATCAAAATATCCTTAAAGTTTTTTTCGTCCGTCTCGGTTATTGCATCGAAGCGGACCATTTCGCTTATTATATCCTTAAAATTTACGGCATATGAACCGGTTACGACTGTTTTGCCGTATAAGGCCGGCTCCAAAACGTTATGCCCGCCTTTTTCGCTTTTGAATAAACTTTTGCCGACGTAAACTATGTCGGAGACCGGGTATATCTCGTCGAGTATCCCGTATTTATCGACTATTAAGGATTTAACTCCTACGCCGGAACCGTTCCCGCCGGATTCAAAAAAATCTTCAAACCCGCCTTTGTTTTCTTTTTTTTCTTTGTTTTCTCCGTTAGTATTTTCGCCTTTTCCGCGGTAATAAAGCGGATTTAAGCCTATTTTAGACGCCTCCTTAAAGAGCCTGCGCGAATTTTTTATATTTCTTGGAACAAAAATAAATTTTAAACTAAATTTTTGCCTCAAGCTTTCGTCCGAAATAATTTCTCTCAAAAGTTTTAAAATAAAGCCGGATTCTTTTTTATGAACGGAAACAAAAGATATTACGATATTTTTTACGTTTTTTTCATAATCCTTCTGATTTTCGACTGCTTCAAAACAGGATGCGTATTTTAAAGACAGAGGCAGGATATTTAATTCAGCGCTCTCGGCGCCGGAAACCGTCACAGACAAAGAAAAACCGGCGGGGATTTCCCGTTCTCCGTATTTTATATCCATCTTTTTTAAACCTGAGGGGCTTATTCCCATAAAAATCAATTTTGTCCCAAAAACCGGGTTCAAAAGTTCTTTGACTAATTTTTTTGAAACCGGATGCTGGACGGAGATAAAGTAATCCGGTTTTACTGCGGATGCGTATTTTTTAAAAATCGTCCTCAATCCCGGAAACGGATGAAAAAAATATAATATTTCGCCGTCTTTATTATTTTGCGCGAGAGACAGCGCCGAAAAAGTTTTAAAACTAATAAAAAAAAGGGGGGGCGGGGCATTTTTTTCCGATGATATAGATTTTATAATATCTATTACGTATAATGCGAGCCTGAATTCGCCGAGAGACTCGGCATAAAGCCATATCCTTTTAGGATTTGCGGAATTCGGCGCTATATAGGCCTGCCGAAAATATTTTTGAGAGTTAAGGAAGAAATCTCTGTTCAAATAAAAAAAATGCTTTAATTTTGCAAATATTTTCATTATTTCATTACAAATCGTCTATGCTTAAACCGGCTTCCTCTATATTTTTTGCGTCTTCTATAAGAAGAATAGGTATTTCGTCTTCGACCGGGTAATAAACCCTGCAATTTTTGCATATAAGCATTTCTTTTTCTTTAAGCTCTTTATAAACGAGGTTGCCGCGGCATTTCGGGCATACAAGAAATTCTTCCGCCATTTCTTTAACGTTCATAATTAATTTAACCCCACGTTTTATTTTTTTTCCGTTAATTTAATTACTGCCGCTTCGTCCCGGTAAATTTATAAGTAGTCCCGAATCCGGTATCTTCTAATACGACGCCCTTTTCGAGAAGTAGTTTCCTGATTCCGTCCGCCGAACCGTAGTCTTTGTTTTTCCTAAATTCGTTTCGTTCGTCTATAAGTTTTTTTATCTCTTCCCCGTTTATATAAGTTCCGCCGCCATTCGCAGCTATATCCGCCGGATTGGATTCTATAAACCGCTTAGGGTCTTCATTTAGTAGTCCGAATATACCGGAAAGCGACTCTTTTATAAACGCCGCGGCCGAGTCTAAAAATGCCGCGTCCTCCGAATTTATAAAATTTTGCGCCATAGAATCGTTAATAATTTTATTTGTTTTTCTTACAAGGTCGAATATGACCGATATAGCCCTGGCGGTATTAAAATCGTCGTTCATCGCGTTATAAAAATCGTCCTTAAAACTTGCCATATTTTCCTGCGTTTTTCCCCCGCCGCTTTCCGCCTTTAAAGAAACATCGCCTCTTTTTACGGTTATGCCGTTTTCTTCTATTAATTTTTTAAATCCGCCGTAAAGGTTTACTGCCTGATAAAGCCTAAGCAAGCTTTGTTCGGCGCTTTCTACGCCTTCGAGCGAAAAATCTATAAAAGACCTGTAATGCGTGAACATGAAAAATAGGCGGAGTGCTTCCGGGTGAAATTTATCGAGCACTTCCCTCACCGTAATAAAATTTTTAAGGGATTTCGACATCTTTTCGCTGTTTATATTGACGAAACCGTTATGAATCCAGTAATTTACAAACTTTTTTCCCGTATAGCTTTCGGACTGGGCTATCTCGTTTTCGTGATGGGGAAATATAAGGTCTGAGCCTCCTCCGTGGATATCGATGCTTTCGCCGAGAAACTTCATGCTCATTGCGGAACATTCTATATGCCATCCGGGCCTGCCTTTTCCCCACGGGCTGTCCCACGACGGCTCCCCCTCTTTTGATTTTTTCCAGAGGGCAAAATCAAGAAAGTTCTCTTTTTCTTCGTTTACGGGTACTCTCGAACCGGAGATAAGTTCGTCTATATTTTTATGGGAAAGTTTGCCGTAGCCTTTGAAGGAACCGACCCTGAAAAAAACGTCTCCGTTTATCTCGTATGCACTGCCCTTTTTTATTAACCCCGAAGCCAAGTTTATCATTTCGGGAATAGTTTCGGTAGCTTTGGGTTCGTAAGTCGGAGTCAAAACATTTAAGGCGTCCATGTCTTTATGGTATTCGCCTATATATTTAGATGAAATTTTTTCTACGGTGGAATTTTCTTCATTTGCTTTTTTTATTATTTTATCGTCTATATCGGTAAAATTTCTGACGTAAACGACGTTATAGCCAAGCCGCCTTAAATAACGGTAAATTATATCGAACGTAATATACGCTCTGGCGTGTCCTATATGGGACAGGTCATAGGCCGTGATTCCGCAGACGTACATTAAGACCCTGTCTCCGTTTATAGGCTTAAAAGGCTCTTTCGTGAGAGAAAGAGTATTATATATGTATAAATTTCCGTTCATATCAGATTAATTTTATTTATATGCGCTGTAAATTCATATCTTATCATATTTTAGACTTTTTTTTAACATATTTTTAACGAAAATTTAACCGAAATGAAACAATATCGTCATAATGACGCAACATTTGTTTGATATATTGTTATATATAAATAAAAAAGAACAAAAGAAATAAAAGGGAGAAAGTTAAATGGAAATAAATATATGGGGCGGCGAAAGCCCCGCCGTCGGCAAAAATACCGGAAGAGGCGGGTTCAACGCCAAAACATTCGGCGAAACCGGCATAAAAGAGATGGGAATAGAAAAACAAAATTTAAGTCTGGAGCTGATCAAAGCGCGTAATATTTCCGCAGGCGAAAGGGAAGTAAAAGCGCTTCTAAACTCGGGTTTTATTATAAAGAACGATGAGAATTTTTTATTGAATACTTACGGTTTTATAGATAAAGACGTCAGAAACAATTTTAACTGTTTATTCATAAAAAATAATTTCGTCGAAGTTCAAGGTGCTTCTTTCAATTCCATGACCCCCTACGGCAGAAATATAACGGTAAAAAATCTTATTATGTCTTCGGAAAAATTCAATGAAATTAATTCGGCGAAATACGCAGGAAATTACGCAAAATACGACGAAAAATTCAACGGGGAATATAAATTATCTAAATTTACGCTGGACAACTATTTCGGACTTAAACAAATCGCGTCCGAAGAAAAAATAGATGCAAGAAATGCCCTGCCCGGGGTCGTAAATATAGGAAATGCGGCGAACGGATTAAAACAGATAAAATACGCCCTCAGCGAAATTCCGTCTTCCTATAAATTCAAGTTCGACAAAAAACATGCTGATATATTTTCCGGTAAGCGGCCGGAACTCGGAGTGCTAAAAGAGTACAAAGACACGACTGACGGCTTTAAAAATATCAAGGTAACGGTAAACGATAAAAAAATTTTAGAAATTGAATCCATACACAACTGGCAAAAAATTATGAATTACGTAAAGACAAGGGATATGCAATTCTTAAGCGGGTTTAAAAGAAATGAAAAAGGTGAAATTTCGGACAGGATAGAAGTCCACCATATAAACCAGCTTCAGGACGACGGCATGGAAAACGTCCGCAATCTTATCGCGATAGGCGAAGACTCGCACAGGCTTGCCGATTCGTATAAAATCCTGATAGACAAAAACACGGGGTATTACAGGGAGCATTATATTCCTTTGGGAGCCGGAGATAACCGTAAACCCGTAAAAATAACCGAAGAAATATCATACAGAGAAAAAACTTATGCCAAACTTTTAGAAACTATAAGCAATTTGGATTTAAACGATAAAATAATGCTTAACGATATAAAATTGGGCGTGGAAACAAATTCGGCCATGAGGCTTAATATGCTGACGGACACCGGCGAAAGCCTAAGATTATTGTTTATAGACGGCAAAACAGGCGAGGAACTGAGGCTGCTTGCCGTAAAAACGGACGACGAAACGGACAAAAATATCGCTAAAACGGCGCTGGTTAATGCCGTTAAAGAATTGGCTACGGGCATATAACCGGACGCCGTTTAAATAAACTGACGGTAATTTGCATATTATCATATTTATACATAGGGGACGGTATTAATATTATGAAAAAAGACGGTTTAGATAATAACTTAAAATCGGAAGAATACGAACTGTTTGCATCGCATATCGTAATGTTCAGGAAGGCTTTCGGCGCTTATCTCGAACAATACGGACCGGCGGACCGGAAATCTGCAGAATCCGGTAAATTAAAGGACGGAAGAACAAACTGCCTGATTTTCGACGGACTTCTTTGTAATTATTACCGGACAGTAATTTCCGCTTTAAAGAAACTTACCGGATACGATAAAAAATATATTCCCGCCCTGATAGAAACATACGAAGAATTGTGGATGTCCGCGCCAAGGCTTAACGACAGGAATTACATATGCCCTTATCTGTTCGACCTGTGCAAATTTTTATACGAAATTAGAGAGGCCGGCGCTCTGACTTTTTTTTACAATCTTCTTATTTACTGCAGGGAAATCCCTTTTTTATCGCTGAACGGAGAACAGGAAAAGAAATTAACGGATAAGTACGAAAGCAACGGGGAAGATGACCCGTTCGCCGAATTCAGGAAAGAAAGGCGGGAAAGAATGATAGAGAGTTTTGACGAAGGTTTTTTTAATAAAGCTTACGACAAATTTTTTTTAATACTATCCGGATGGAGAGAAAAAATAGAAGGATATTATACGAAAGACGAAATATATTTTATGAACGGCCTGTTTATAATGGACGAACTTTCGGATTTTGCCGATTTCGAGGAAAGAAACCCGGAAAAACCCTCTGGCGGAAAAATGGCTAAAGAAATATTTCTTATGGCCGGCAAACCAGACGCAGGCGGCGGCATAGCCGACTCATGCCCGGATGCGGATGCAGGCGCAGGCAAAAATATTTACCTGTACGTTTACGGCGGCGAAACAAAAGAAAAAATATCCCGTTTTTATGAAAAGGCGCTCAGGTATTTCAAGCGCGCGATAAATTATAATCCCAATAATCCGAGATATTACTACGAATATGCCAGGTGCCTGAAAAATTCGGGGAAATCGGACGAAGCGGAAATTTTTTTCAGAAAAGCTTTTGAAGAAAAAAACCCGTAATCCGGCGCATTAGGCGAAACTGACGAATTTAAGCTCGGTCATTTCCTCGAGAGCATATTTTACGCCTTCCCTTCCTATGCCGGATTCTTTTACGCCGCCGTAAGGCTGATGGTCTGCCCTTGCGGTAGGAATATCGTTTATTAAAACGCCGCCGGTGTCTATGTGCTTGACGAAATACAGGGCGTTCTTAAGGTCGTTGGTATATATGCCAGCCTGAAGGCCGTAGATTGAATCGTTCACCATCCGGACGGCATCGTTTATATCTTTAAAGGGAACCGTCGAAACTATGGGGGCAAAAACTTCGAGGCACGATATTTTCATCTTATCGGTAACTCCTGAAAATATGGTAGGATTCATTATATTTCCGTTAAAATCTCCGCCCAGCTCTATTTTTGCGCCTTCTTTAAGCGCTTCTTCGACCCAGCCGATAATTCTTTGTTTAGACTCGGAACTGATAACCGGACCGATGTCCGTAGATTCGTCAAGCGGGTCGCCTATTTTTAACTTTTTAGTTTCTTTGATAAAATGTTCTAAAAACTCCCTTTCTACGTCATGGTGCACGTAAATCCTTTGAAGGGAGATGCATACCTGCCCCGAATTATAAAAAGCACCTACTACGGCTTTTCTTGCGGCTTCCAAAATATTGGCGGATTTATCTACGATGAGGGCGGAATTGCTTCCTAGCTCCATAGTATATTTTTTGAGCCCGCCTTTAGCCATTATCTCCCTGCCGACTTTCGGACTTCCGGTAAAACTTACCATGCGGATTTTTTCGTCGGCAACTATCGCTTCTCCGGTATCTTTGTCGCCATAGAGCAGATTTACCGCGTCTTCTGGCAGACCGGCTTCGAGCATGGCCTGAACCAGAAAATATGCGGTAATAGAACCGTTTATAGACGGCTTGAACACGACGCTGTTTCCCGCCGCGATAGCTGGAGCTATTTTGTGGGCGGGAAGATTAACGGGAAAATTAAAAGGCGTAATAGCGGCGATGATGCCTACGGGAACTCTCAAATAAAAAGACAGCCTGTTTTCAAATCCCTTGACTACATCCATAGGCACAGTTTCGCCGTGGATTCTTTTAGCTTCCTCGGCGGCGTATTTAAATATATTTACCACCCTCTGCGTTTCTATTAGCGAGTATTTGTAAGCTTTCCCGACCTCGAGGGAAATGTAACGCGCAATTTCTTTTGCGTTGCGTTTCAGAACCTCTCCTGTTTTTTCGAGTATCTCAAATCTTTCGTATGTATGAAGGCTTCTCATCTTACGAAAGCCTTTTTCGGCGGACATTACCGCCGCCTCGACGTCCGACCTGTCCGGCTTGCTCAAAAGAGCAACGACTTCGCCGTTATAAGGATTGATTACCTCATATGTATCTTTTTTTTCGACCCATTTGCCGTTTATGTAGAGAGGATAATTTTTAGGCATATATATTCCTTTAATATTAAAAATTAGGATTAAGATTGATTTTCTGCCGACAGTCTTTTATTATAATCCAAAAGGCGCAAAACTGTCAATCTCCGGAGCGATGCCGAAGCGGCTTAAATGGGACGGCATGGGCGCATATACTTACAACGTAGAGATAGCCGTCTGAAGCATAAGAAGGTCTAGAGCGAAAGCAAAATCAGGCTTTTCCGTAATAGCAGGCAAAACAATAATGCTTATTGTCATGGTCGGCGATTTTTGTTTTCTCCTTAAGCATTATCTCCCCGCACTTGTTGCAAATGACGAGGTGGCTTATAAGAGTTTTAACCATCTTCTCTCTTAATGCTTTGTCGTTTAGAATATCGGAAATTAACTCGTGTTTTAAATCCTTGTATTGCCTGTCGTGAATAATACCCGATACAAATTCATGCTTGCCGGTCTGTTCCGCATAGTAACTCATTTTAAATTCCCCCATTTTTATAACGTCGTTATAAAGTAAATCTTAAAATATATTATACCATAGAAATAAAAAAATATTCTTATTTTAATTTGAATACCGTCAAAGTCCGAAATTACGGCATACTTATATATATCAGCGGATAAGTTTTGCGGCGTAAAGGGAATAATAGCTTATAATAATATCGGCGCCGGCTCTTTTAATGGAGGTAAGCATTTCGATAACGGCGGTCTCTTCTTTTAAATATCCAAGCTTTGCCGCCGCTTTAATCATGGAATATTCGCCGGATACGTTATAGGCGGCAAGAGGTCTTTTGAACGTTTGTTTCAATCTGTATATTATGTCGAGATAGCTCAACGCCGGCTTGACCATAATTATGTCCGCGCCTTCGTCTAAATCGAGGGCGGTTTCCAGAACGGCTTCGTCAGAATTGGAATAGTCCATCTGATACGATTTTCTGTTGCCGAATTTCGGCGAACAGTCAGCCGCATCCCTGAAAGGTTCGTAAAAAGCCGATGCGTATTTCGAGGAGTATGACATAATCGGAATATCCGTTAAACCCTCGTCATCAAGCGCTTCCCTGATTTTTTTTACCCTGCCGTCCATCATATCGGAAGGAGCTATTATATCCGCGCCGGCTTTTGCGTAGGAAACGCTAATTTTAGCAAGATATTCCAGAGTTTCGTCGTTTTTTACGTTCCCGTTTTCATCCACGATTCCGCAATGTCCGTGCGAGGTATAGTCGCACATGCAGACGTCCGTCATAACTAAAAGGTCAGGATAATCGTCTTTAACGGCTTTAAGGGTTGTTTGAATTATTCCGTTATCCGAATAGCTTTCCGAACCTAATTCATCTTTATGCTCCGGAACGCCGAAAAGAAGTATTCCGCCTATATTCAGGCTCATAACGCTTTTAAGCTCCTTTAAGAGTTCGTCTGCCGAATAGCGGAACTGTCCGGGCATTGTTTCTATCGGCTCTTTGACGGATTTGCCGTGGGCAACGAAATACGGCATAATAAATTTTGAAGGGTCGAGGACGGTTTCCCGCACTAAACTTAACAATTTTGAAGAAGACCTTAGCCTTCTCGGTCTAATTAAAGGGTAACCGGAATTCATATTAAAAGCCTCTATTTTTTTATTATATTATATTGTTTTAGATATTATAACATAAATTTTCCGCGTCTAATACTATAAATTTACCGCAACGCATAAAGCCGCATAAAGCCGTCAAACGCAGACGGGAGTAGAGAAATAAATAAATCAGATACCTTTAAGGGATGTAAATATGTTATACTAAAAATATGGACAAAACTAAAAAAAAGAAGGCTGTCGTTCTTTTCAGCGGGGGACTGGACTCGACCACGACGCTTAAAATTGCGATGGACGAAGGATTTGAGCCGATACCGGTTACTTTTTTTTATAATCAGAGGCATAAAACCGAAATAGAACACGCAAGAGAAATAGTCAATTTTTTCGATTTAAAAAAACATATAATAATAAATTTAGATTTTGATAATATAAAGGGGTCTGCGTTAACCGATTTGACCGTTAGCGTTCCCAAGAATAGGATTAAAACGGGCGGGACGACGGACGGAAAAGAAAACATCCCCATAACCTACGTACCGGCGAGAAATACTATTTTTCTGTCGTATGCGCTTGCCGTTGCCGAAGTCTATAAAGCGTCCGATATTTTTATAGGAGCCAATTATATAGACTACAGCGGCTACCCCGACTGCAGGCCGGAATATTTAACCGCATTCGAAAAGACGGCAAACTTAGCGACTAAAGCCGGGGTGACCGGCGAAATAAGTTTTAAAATAAAAGCTCCGCTTCTAAAATTAACCAAAAAAGATATAATCGTAAAAGCGTTCGAAATAGGCGCGCCTCTCGAACTTACCCACAGCTGTTACGACCCGGTAGAAGGACTGGCATGCGGGGTATGCGACTCCTGCATTTTAAGGAGGCGGGGCTTCGAAGAATCCGGCATTAAAGACCCGACAAAATATTACGGGTCAGACTAATTCCGTTACTTCTTTCACGCTAAAAACCATAGCCGACCTTACCCAGTTAAAACGCGATTTTAATTTGTCGAAATTTATGCCGCTTTCTTCGAATTTTGCTTTGCCTTTCAGCAAAAACCCTGCGCCTTTGCCCTGAAGGCCTGCAACGTCTTTGGAAGCCAGAATCATCTGGACTTCGCTGCCGGCTTCGACGTTTCTCTGTGTTTTATTGAGATGCCCCGCCGGAATTAAAAGCGTATCGTTATAAAGAACCTCTATGTAGCTGTTCCATGTGGCGGCAAGATGTATCCCGTCGGTTCCGTGAGTCGCGAAACTGGCCGGACCCTCGTGTTTCAAAATTTCGATTATTTTTTCGTTAAGCATAATTTACGAATCTCCTTGATATTGATATTAATTTTTGCCGTTTAAGGTAAACTTACATCGATTATATCATTATTATTCATTTTTTAATATACATACT
This sequence comes from bacterium, assembly GCA_021779895.1. GTDB lineage: Bacteria > SZUA-79 > SZUA-79 > Acidulodesulfobacterales > Acidulodesulfobacteraceae > Acidulodesulfobacterium_A. Next base: position 1,146 of record JAJXZU010000116.1, on the reverse strand, counting down.
TAGTCTCCAAAATTGCCGATAGAAATTTTTACTTTACCCGTTTTATTTTATATTCTACCGCATAAAACGTGATAGGAGCAGTATCCGCATATTTTTTTGCCGGATTCTTTTTTAACGCAGTCGAAATAATCCGAACTTATTATTTCCCATATCAGCATTTCGATAAATGCGGCATACGAGTTGAAATAACCGCCGTCTTTAAGGTCTATTGGATATTCCGCGCCGTTTTTAAGCCCCCATAATTTCGCGGCAATATTTGAATGGCCTATGCTTTTATGGCGGCTGTAAAGTACTATATAAAACGGAAGCTGAACCGATTTGACGTTTTTCAGCCATTCTTCCCTGTTTTCCGCCGCCGGTATAAATTTTTTATCGGGACCGGATAATATTCCGCCCGTTTTATAATCTATGACAAAGTGCTCTCCGTCCTTTTCCAAAATTAAATCAGCCCTTCCCGCAAGTTTTATTTTTTGAGCGCACCGCTCCGCCGCTATAAAAGTTTCCATAGGATATTCGACGCCGGTTACGGTTGCGCCCGAAAGCTCTTTCCGCCTCGTCTCTATAAGCGCGCAGAGAGCCGAAAACATCTGCTTTTTTTGCAGGTTAAGGACTTTCGAGCCGCGGCCGTTAAAATTTTTATCCAATATTCCGTAAATCCCGGCTTTTTCGTTTTCTAAATTAGAAATCCGGTATTCCTTATATAAAAACTTTTCGAAATATTCTTTAAGAACTGCGTGGATAACGTTCCCCACGCCGGGAGCGTCGATATCTTCTCCTACTTCTTCGCTCTCGCGCATGTTTAACACGTACCTGTAATAAAACATCGACGGGCATTTGAGATATGCGTCGAGTTTGGCCGCTGAATAATCGATGCCGCAGAGATATTCTTTTACTTCTTCCGTTTTTTCTGTAGGATAAGGCTCTTTGCGGATAAAATTAATTTTAAAAGCGGAATTCGCTTCTTTAGGCTCTTTTAAATTTTTAGTTTTTTTCTGTATATCCCATATAATTTTTTCTATGAAACGCGACTTTTCCGACGAGCTCGAATCGTTATAAAAGAAATGGACTTCGTTTGCGCCGGATATCAGGTTGAAAAAATTGTACTCCTGCATGCGCGACGATTCGTCTGCCGCCGGAATCTTTAGA
>JAJXZU010000055.1:0-11756 GCA_021779895.1 bacterium | reverse complement strand
TTTCGACTATAACCGAGGCTATGCTTATTATTCTGCCCGATTTAGCTTTAACCATTTGTTTTAAAACGTTCTTGGTGATATAAAACATCCCGTTCAAGTTTACGTTTATAACGTCCAACCAGTCTTCGTCGCTCATCCTTATTAAAAGGCCGTCTTTGACTATACCGGCATTATTTACGAGAATATCGATTTTAGATTCTTTAGATATTATTTTTTGAATAATTTCCGATATCTTTTCCGAATTTTTAATATCGGCTTCGTAAAAATCAAACTCCGGCGAAATCTTTTTTATTTCGTCTTTTGCGCTTATAAACCTTTTTTCGTCTATATCGATTATTATGACTCTTGCCCCCGCGTTAAGCAAAACTTTAGATATAGAAAGCCCTATGCCCGAAGAACCGCCTGTAACTACAGCCGTTTTACCGGTAAGTTCAATACAAATAGACATAAACCGCCCCCTTTTTATTAAATCATCAAACTTTCTAATTCCTTAACAGCCGAAACGGAATTTATGGACAGAGCATCCGCATTTTTATCTATCCTTTTAATTAATCCGCCCAGAACATTGGAAGGTCCTATCTCGATGAATTTGGAAACACCCGATATTTTTTCCATATTAATAATAATATCTTTCCACATAACGGGGGAAACTATCTGTTCGAGCAGAAGCCTTACCGCGTCGTCTTTTTTAGAATAATTCAGCGACGTGGCATTGGAAAATATATCGCATTCCGCATCTCTGAACCAGCCTCTGTCTATAAACGAAGAAAGATTTTCCTTTGCGCTTTCCATAAACGGCGTATGAAAAGGAGCGCTGACCGGCAGAATGACTATTTTTTTGGCTCCGCGCTCTTTAAGCAGCAAACATGCCTCGTCTACGAACGACGACATACCTGATATTACGGTTTGAATTTCGGAATTAATATTTGCTATAAAAACTCCTTCTTCATTTTTTAAATGATTTACTTCGTCGAGCGCAGTTTTTATAGTATTTCCGTCAAGCCCTATGACCGCCGCCATTTTGCCGAATCCCACGGGACAAGCGGTCTGCATAAAAAATCCTCTTTTTTTTGTGATTAAAAGAGCATTCGAAAAATCGACGGAGCCTGCGGAAACGTTAGCGCTGTATTCACCTAAGCTGTGTCCCGAAACGCAAATGGGCTTTAAACCGGTTTCTTTTTCTATAACCCTGAGAATCGCCGTACTCACGGTTAAAAGAGCCGGCTGCGTATTTTCCGTAAGGTTAAGCGCCGCGCCGTCGTCTCCCAGAATCAAGGTTTTCATATCTAAGCCTAAGATATCCGAAGATTCTTCTAAAATAAGCCGCGCTTCATTGAAATTTTCAAAAATATCTTTCCCCATGCCGGCATGCTGAGACCCCTGACCGGGAAAAACAAACGCTATATTGGAGTCTGACGATTTTTTCATTTGTTATGTTATATATTATTTTATGAATTTAGCCGTATTTTTAATAAAGTCTTCAGTCTGCGAAACTATTTCCTCTATGACTTCTTTTACCGTTTTTTCTTCTTTTATGAGCCCTGCTATCTGTCCGCTCATTAAAGAACCCATTTCGACGTCTCCGTCAACCGAAGCGGCTTTTAATTTTCCTGTCCCAAGTTTTTCATACTCGGCAACAGGCGCGCACTTTTCTTCCAGTTCGAGAAACATTTTGGCAAGCCTGTTTTTTAAAACCCTTACCGGATGGCCGGTAGGCCTTCCCGTAACTACGGTGTCTCTATCCGATGCTTTTACGACCATATCTTTCCAGTTTTGATGCACATGGCATTCTTTGGTTGCAAGAAATCTCGTACCCATCTGTATGCCGCTTGCGCCGAGGCATAAAGCCGCGGCAAATCCTCTGTAATCCGCAATGCCTCCTGCCGCAATGACCGGTATGCCGACGGCGTCGGCAACCTGCGGAACTATTGCCATAGTAGTAATTTCGCCTATATGTCCGCCGGATTCGGTTCCTTCCGCAATTACGGCATCCGCACCCGCCTTTTCCACCCTCTTTGCCAGAGCGGAAGAAGGAATAACCGGTATAACTTTTATGCCCGCATCGTGAAACCGTTTTATGTAAGGACCGGCATTGCCTGCCCCTGTCGTTACGACCTGAACGCCCTCCCGAATAACCGCATCTACCAGTTCTTCTATATAAGTTAAATAAAGTATGAGGTTGACTCCGAAAGGCTTATCGGTATTATCTTTTGCTTTTCTTATTTCCTGAACGAGAAGTTCCGGCGGCATCTGTCCTGCGCCTATAATTCCCAAACCTCCGGCGTTAGAAACGGCGGAGGCAAGCTCATAGTTAGACGCCCAAGCCATTCCGCCCTGAAATATGGGATATTTTATACCGAGCATATCGCATATCGGAGATTTTATCATCATTATTTCACCGTTTTCACCATCTTATTATCGAAGATGCCCATGTTAAACCCGCGCCTATAGCATCTATCAAGACTATATTTCCTTCTTTTAAGCGTCCCGATTTATAAGCTTCGTCGAGGGCGATAGGTATCGAACCGCTTGAAGTATTGCCGTATTTTTCCACGTTTACAAAAACTTTTTCCATAGGAAAATTCAATTTTTTTGCCGTCGCTTCTATAATTCTAATGTTAGCCTGATGCGGAACGAATAAATCGATATCTTCCGCTTTAAGTTCATTGAATTTTATGGCTTCTTCCGCCACCGCTTTAAGATAATTAACGGCATACCTGAAAAGCTCCGAACCCTTCATCTTTATATAATGCTCTCGGTTATTAACGCTTTCGAGGCTTGCGGGCATCAGGGAACCGCCGCCCTTAAGCATGAGAATATCGTCATGCCCTCCTTCCGAATGCATATGGGTCGATAAAACGCCGCGCGTATTTTCCGTATTTGCCGTCAATACTACGGCTCCTCCGCCGTCCCCGAATAGAACGCAGGTTGACCTGTCGGTATAGTCGGTAATTCTCGACAGTAAATCGGCGCCGATAACTAAAACATGTTTATACTTGCCGGTTTTAATAAAATTGTCCGCGACCGACAAAGAATATATAAAACCGCTGCATCCTGCGCTTATATCGAAAGCCGCGGCATTTTTAAGTCCCAGTTTTTCCTGTACTATGCAGGAAGTTGACGGGAAAATCATATCCGGAGTAATTGTTCCTACCAATATCAGTTCGATATCTTCCGGATTTAATCCCGAAAGTTTAATAGCTTTTCTTGCCGCTTCAGCGGCTATATCGGACGTCGTTAGGCCTTCTTCCGCGATACGCCGCTCTTTTATACCCGTCCTTGAAGTAATCCACTCGTCCGACGTATCTACTATCCCGCATAATTCATCATTAGTAAGCACCCTTTCCGGAACGAACGAACCTACCCCGATAACTTTAGAATATATCAATTTTATTTAATCCTCTTAACAGCCTATATTCTTTGCATTGGCTTCTATTTTATGGCTTATATTGACGTTTATACCCTTTTCCACAAAATGTTTTGCGACTAATACCGCGCTCGCCAAAGCCTTTGCGCTTGCGCCGCCGTGGGCGATAAAAGCCGCGCCGTTAACCCCGAGAAGCGGAGCGCCGCCGTACTCGTTGTGGTCGACAAGTTTTTTAAATTTTTTCAACGATTTTCTCGCCATAAAGAAACCCAACTTAGCCATAAAACTTTTATTTATTTCTTCTCTAAGAAGATTAAATATCGTTTCGGCAAGCGTTTCGGATGCCTTTAAAATAACATTCCCCGTAAATCCGTCGCAGACTACTACGTCGACTTTCCCGTTAAATATTTCTCTGCCTTCTACATAGCCGTAAAAATTTAGATCGGTATTTCTTATTATCCCGTAAGCCTCTCTGGTTAGGTCGTTGCCCTTAGACGCTTCCTCGCCGTTGCTTAGTATCCCTATCTTCGGATTCTTAATGCCCTTCATAAAAGAGGCGTATTCGGAACCCATTATTGCAAATTCCGCAAGATGATAAGGCTTTACATCGACGTTGGCGCCTGCGTCTATCAAAACGGTATATCCGCCTACGGCCGGCATAATAGTCGCTATGGCAGGCCTGTCGATACCCTTTATCCTTTTAAAAACAAACATTGCTATAGCTAAGGAGGCTCCGCTGTTGCCCGCGCTTATAATGGCATCCGCTTCTTTGTTTTTAACAAGTTCGTATGCAACGCGCATCGAAGAGTTTTTTTTATTCCTTACCACTGCCGAAGGAGAATCGTGCATTGTTATACGTTCAGGCGCATTTACGATTTTAATTCTTGTGCCGTGATAATTATTTTTTTGGATAACGTCTTTTAAGACAGTCTCATCTCCGGTTATTATTATCTCTAAATCCTTGTTAGACTCAACGGCGGCTATCGCTCCCATTACCTCAGGCTCCGGAGCTTTATCGGAACCGAAACCGTCCAGAGCTATTCTAATCATTAAATAATCTCCCCATTTTATAAAATTGACGGGATATATAATGAATCAAGAGTTTTCCGGCGCTTTTTCGGTTACGACTTTTCTGCCATTATATGTTTTGCAGTTTGGACACATTCTGTGCGGGAGAACTGGTTCCCCGCAATTAGGACACTTAGAATAATTCGTCGGCGTAAGACTGTCGTGAGTTCTTCTTTTATCCCTTCTGCACTTAGAATGTCGTTTTTTTGGATTTGCCATTTAAAAATCTCCTTTTATAAAAATATATGCTATATTATTAAATTAAAATCGTAAAATGTCAATTTCATTTTTCCAGCGATATAAAAATATCGCCGTCGGCGGTTTTAAAATCCGCTTTATCGGAAAATACCGCCCGTTCGGCTCTTACCGCTGACCTGATATCCCCGGATATTTCATTTATAATGCCGACGTAATCCGGGTTTAAAGTCTGAATTAAAATCTTTTTTATTTTATGGTTCTGATGCAGGTTTAAATTCGTCCGTAATTTCCTTGACGCGTTAAGAATATTAAGCAATATTTCTGAAGCTTTTACGGAATTCACGAAAATTAATTCGTTTCTAAATTCAGGCCACGGCGATAAATGGATGCTTTCGTCTTTTTCATATCTTTTATAAAAAGTCAGATAAAGTTCCTCGGTTATAAAAGGCATAAAAGGTGCAAAAATTTTTATAAAGTTTAAAGAGACAAAATACATAACGTTTAATACGGATTTTTTCCTTGCCGTATTTTCTTCGCTTTCGTCCCAGAATACGTTTTTGATTATTTCCAAATAATTATCGCAATAAGAGTTGTAAAAAAAATCCTGCAAAGTCCTTAAACATAAAGAATAGTCGTAGGATTCCATATAATTTCCGCAAGCCTTTACGGTATTTTCTAATTCCGTCAATATCCATTCGTCTATGCGGCTAAGTCCCAGTTCGGTTATATTATTTTCATAGGGATTAAATTCCGGTTCTACGTTTGTTATTAAAAATCTTACCGCATTCCATATTTTAATAGACAGCCTTCTTCCGTTGGCTACGTCTTCTTCGTTAAAACGAAGGTCTTGCCCAAGATTTGCTCTAGACGCCCAGTACCTGAGAGCATCGGCGGAGTACTTGGCGGTTATTTCTTCCGGGCTTACAAAATTGCCTAGGCTTTTTGACATTTTTTTACCGTTTTTGTCGAGGCCCCATCCGCTTATCATAATATCTTTAAAAGGTAATTTTCCGGTGTGGTAAATCGATTTGACCACTGTATAAAACAGCCAGGTACGGATTATTTCCTGGGCCTGCGGGCGCAAACCCATAGGATAAATAATATTATAAAGTTTTTTGCTTTCCGCGTCTTCGTATGCCCATAACGAATTTATAAGCGGGGTCAGCGAAGACGTCATCCATGTATCCATAACATCGGTTTCCGGCTCAAATTTATTTCCGCCGCATTTTGGGCATTTCCCTATTTTAGGCAAACTTACGGCGGGGTCCACGGGCAGTTCGTTTTCAGAAGCGGTAACTACTTCGCCGCATTCCGGGCAATACCAGACCGGAAAGGGAACTCCGTAGAATCTCTGCCTCGAAATATTCCAATCCCATTTCAGATTGTTTATCCATTCGTCATAGCGGGCTTTCATAAACTCCGGATGCCAAGTCATTTGACTGCCTGCGTCGATAAATTTGTCTTTGCCGTCAAGAATTTTTATAAACCACTGTTCCGCAAGAATAAATTCGACGGGCGACATGCACCTGTCGTGAACGCCGACGTTATGGCCTAGAGGCTTTTCCGCCTTTATAAGCGACATCTTTCTTAAATCTTCTACAATATTTTTTTTAGCGTCCTTGACGTTTAATCCTGTATAATCCCCGGATAATTCATTTAATCTTCCCGCCCTGTCTATTATTATTGCGGTGTCTAAATTATGCTCCTTCCATTTTTTAACGTCTTCGGCATCGCCCCAGGTACAAACCATCATTAGCCCCGTCCCGTAAGACATATCTACGGACTCGTCGTATTTGACCGGAACGTTTTTATTATACAGAGGGGTTTTAACGGTTTGCCTTTCCAAAAAACGATATCTTTCGTCGGCCGGATTTGCATATACGGCAACGCATCCCCCCAGAAGTTCCGGACGCGTAGTAGATATTATAAGGCTTCTGCCTTCGGCGGATTTAAATTCTATATCGTAAAGAACGCCGCTGAATTCTTCGAGAATAACGTCGGCCTGGGCAAGAGAGGTTCTGCACTGCGGACACCAGAGTATAGGTTCGTTGCGCCGTTCTATAAGACCTTTGCCGTAGAGGTCCAGAAACGATTTTTGGGCTGTTTTCCTGCATCTTTCGTCTATCGTGGAATACGACAATCCGTAATCGGCGCTTATTCCGACGGATTTCCATAAAGATTTATATATTTCTATGCCGGCCTTAGTCTCTTTCAGGCATAAGTCTATAAATTCCTGCCTCGTTATCTTAGATTTATTGATTTTATATTTTTTTTCGACATAGCGTTCGGTCGGAAGGCCGTTATCGTCGAAACCCATAGGATAAAAAACGTTAAAATCTTTCATTCTCTTATATCTGATAATAAATTCGGCTTGGGAATAACTCATAACGTGTCCGACATGAAGATGCGCCGACGAAACATAAGGCGGGGGCGTATCTACCGAATAAACCTCTTTGTCTTTATCCGAAGGGTCAAACTTATAAATATTATTATCTTCCCAATATTGCGATATTTTTTTTTCTACGGTTTGAAAATCGTAATTTTTGGGAAAATCTTTAAAATCGATAAAACTTTTCGTATCTTTTTGCATAGCTTATAAAGTTTAGCAATTTTTTATTTAAAAATCAACTTAGCTTGCAAAATTTAATCGCTTATATGTTATAATAGATAAAATGTATCAGGTGCTTGCAAGAAAATACAGACCTAAGATTTTCGATGAAATTATCGGGCAGGACTCTATTATCCAAACCCTTAAAAATGCGGTAGTTAACGACAGGGTCTCGCATGCTTACATATTTACCGGAACCAGGGGCGTGGGCAAAACCTCCATTGCAAGAATACTCGCAAAATCGATAAACTGCGCAGACGGTCCGACTGCTAATCCCTGCGGAATCTGTCCCGCATGCGTTCAGATACAGAACGGCAACTCCGTAGATGTTATAGAAATAGACGGAGCTTCTAATACCGGAGTCGATTCCATAAGGGATTTAAAGGAAAGCATAATATACTCCCCTCAGAGCTTCAGATTTAAAATTTATATAATAGACGAAGTTCATATGCTGTCCAACAGCGCGTTTAACGCCCTTTTAAAAACTCTAGAGGAGCCGCCCGCGCATGCAAAATTTATCTTCGCCACTACGGAAATTCATAAAGTTCCCGAAACCATACTGTCGAGATGCCAGAGGTTTAATTTCAAAAGAATACCTACGAAAATTATTTTCGACAAACTAAAAGAAATCGCTCTTGCCGAAGACGTTTCGGTAACCGACGAAAATCTTATGGTTATCGCTTCGCTTGCGGACGGTTCGCTGAGAGATTCGCTTTCTATTTTCGATACCGCTATCTCTTATTTCGGAAAGGATATAAAAGAAGATGTTTCACCCGTGCTGGGACTGACGACGAAGTCCATAATATTTAATCTTATCAATGCCCTGTTTGCGAAAGATTACGAAAGTTCGATAAAAGCGGCAAGGGAGATATACGAATCCGGCGCCGATTTAAGGCAGTTTATGAAACAGGCTGCATTTTATATAAGAAATATTTTAATCGTAAAACTAAAATACAAAGACCTCGTTTACGATTTGACCGACGAAGAAATTAACGCTTTAATTCCATTCGCCGAACAAAAATCTACCGAAGAACTTTTAGATATGCTTGATATTATGATTAACGCGGATATGAAATACCAAAGAATTTCGTCGCCCCTGCTAATGCTTGAACTTACCCTTTTCAGGCTTTTTAATATTCCGCAAAAAAAAGACGTGCAGGAACTTATAAGCAAACTTAATAATTTTAAAGCCGCCGATGCGCCTGAAACCCCCGGCGTGCACGCCGGCATCGCGGGACAATCCGGCTTAAAGAATAACGATAAAATAACGGCGGTTGATACGACGTCCGATGCGGCAACTATGAAAAATTCAAATCCGGCGACGGACGAACCCGTTAAATCGGCAAATGAGAACGGTTATTCCTTAGAACATGAAAAATTATTCGACCATTTTTTAAAGACGGACGAAAAATTGAACGGGCTTAATAAAAAGACTGCGGCGTCAGACAGCGTTATTGCGGATATAGCTAAACAATCTCGCGGCGAAATAAGCGCCGATACAAAGTCGGATTCGGCGGATAAGAAAGAATCCGGCGGCATAATAGAAAATATTAAAGAAATATTCGGAAGCGGCATCGAAAGAATTGAAAAAAATTTAAAAAGTTAATTTGCAAAAAAACTTTAAATCTAATAAAATATTACTAAAAAATAGGGAGGACACACGATATGTCTAAAAACATCGCCGGCATGTTAAAGCAGGCGCAAAAACTTCAATCCGATATGCTTAAAATGCAGGAAGAATTAGGCTCTAAAACGGTTGAAGCAAGCGCGGGCGGAGGAATGGTTACGGCAAAAGTAAACGGAAAACAGGAACTGCTTGAAATCAATATAGATAAAACCGTAGTAAACCCGGACGACGTCGAAATGCTTCAGGACCTCATAATAGCTTCCATAAACGAAGCCCTTAACAAATCGAAGGATATGGTAACCGGCGAAATGTCTAAACTAACCGGCGGGCTTAACCTGCCCGGTCTTTTCTAACCGGCGGCTTTATGTCTTTAAATCATTCCGATTACGTCAAGGATATAGTCTTTGCTTTTAAAAAACTGCCGGGCATAGGCGAAAGGTCGGCAAGAAGATTAGCTTTTCATATACTGTCCCAAAATGAATCCGTAGCCTATAACCTTGCGGACGCCATAAAAAATGCAAAACAGAATATCAAGCTGTGCAAAAACTGTTTTAATCTCAGTTCCGACGAGCTGTGCCCTATATGCAATAATCTGTCTAGAAACCATAAACAGCTTTGTATCGTAGAAAATCCTGAAATAATATACGTATTTGAAAAAAGCGGCAATTACAACGGCTACTACCACGTTCTGCACGGCTTAATCAACCCTCTCGAAGGCATTAACCCGTCCGACCTAAAGCTAAGAGAGCTTGCCGTAAGGGTGGAAACAGGCGGTTTTGAAGAAATAATACTTGCGTTGAATCCTAATTCCAACGGGGAAGCGACTTCAATATACATACAAAAAATTCTATCTCCTTATAACGTTCGCATATCCGTTCTGGCACGGGGGATCCCAATCGGTTCCGATTTGGAATACGTCGATAAAGATACTCTTTCCGAAGCCATCAACTATAGAAAAAAATTCGATTAAGTTTTAATATTTTTAGGCATATTGACATATTTATAAAAAACTAATAAAATGTTAGTTTTCGATTATATAAATTTCTATTAACAAATTATTGCTATTAAACTTATTAAAATTAAATGTTTGACGGACTGAGCACAAAACTCGAAAGGGTTTTTAAAAATCTTAGGGGCTACGGAAAGCTGTCGGAAAAAAATATAGAGGACAGCCTTAAGGAAGTAAGGCTTTCTTTACTTGAAGCCGACGTAAACTACCTTATAGTAAAAGAATTTATAGAATCCGTAAAAAATAAGGCTATAGGCGAAAAAGTAGCCGAAAGCCTTACCCCTGCCCAGCAAATTATAAAAATAATACGGGACGAGCTCGTCGAATTATTAGGAAACAACGAACCTTTAAATATTAAGGCAAAGCCTCCCGTAATTATAATGCTTATAGGACTTCAGGGTTCCGGCAAAACGACCACCGCAGGAAAACTCGCGCTGTATCTTCACAGGATGAAGCGAAGCGTATATCTTGTTCCTGCCGATGTTTACAGGCCCGCCGCCATATTACAGCTAAAAAAAATCGGCGCAAGCATTAACATTCCGGTTTACGAAACCCCCGAAGAAAACGGAAAAGTTTTACAAAAGCCCGACGAGATACTTAAAAATGCGGTGGAAATTGCCGAAAGACATGCTTACGATACCATAATCGTCGATACTGCCGGACGCCTCGAAATAGACGAGCCGCTAATGGACGAACTTAAACTTCTCAAAAAGAAATTTAATCCTAACGAAATTTTATTCGTAGCAGATTCTATGCTCGGGCAGAGCGCCGTAACGGTAGCTAAAACGTTTAACTCTGCGCTCGATATATCGGGGGTAGTTTTGACGAAAGTTGACGGCGACGCAAGAGGCGGCGCGGCTCTCTCTATTAAAAAAACGGTTAATAAACCCATAAAATTTATCGGCATCGGCGAAAAATTAAGCGACTTCGAGGTCTTTTACGGCGACAGGATAGCCGACAGAATACTGGGAATGGGCGACATATTAAGCCTGATAGAAAAAGCCCAGGAATCTATCGACGAAAAATCTGCGAAATCTATCGAAGACTCTCTTAATAAAAAAGATTTTACGGTAAAAGACTTTGCCGAACAGCTTAAAATGATGTCTAAAATCGGCGGTATTGCCCAGATAGCCGGCATGATACCCGGCTTTTCTAAAATAAAAGATAAATTCGATTCCGAAGCGGCTGAAAAAGAAATCGTAAAAATTAAAGCCATAATCAACTCTATGACCGAAAAGGAACGGATTAATCCGGATATACTGAACGGCGGAAGACGCAAAAGGATATCCCTCGGAAGCGGCACCACAGTTAACGACGTGAATATCTTTATAAACAAATTCGAAGAAGTTAAAAAAATTATGAAATCGTTTAAAAAAAACAAATTAGGTTCTTTAAAGAATATAAATAATATTAAAAATATGTTTAACAAAGGAGATTTAAAGTGGCGGTAAAAATCAGACTTACGAGAATCGGTTCTCACAAAAAACCTTTTTACAGAATCGTGGCGGCTTCGGGCGAAAAAGCCGTGCAGAAAAAATTCATCGAGATACTGGGTACTTATAATCCCTGCTCGAATACGGCTCAATTTACTATCGACAAAGACAAATTCGACAAATGGATAAGCTTAGGCGCTAAGCCGAGCGATACGGTTATGTCCTTAGTTAAAAAACAACAGGGTAAATGAACGACTGCGTCTGTATAGGGGAATTTATAAAACCCCACGGTATTTGCGGGGAACTTTTATTTGCAACCTATAATCCCCTGTCGGATGCGCTTGATTCTAACATTCCGCTGTTCGTCGAGAAAAATTACGAACTTGAACCCCTTAAAATCGAAAAAATAAGGCGGGTAAACAAGGGGTATCTAATTAAGCTTTGCG
>JAJXZU010000131.1:0-3006 GCA_021779895.1 bacterium | reverse complement strand
ATTCCGGGCATATCCCGTTCGGCTATTACAATGGTCGCCGCCCTTTATCTCGGCTTTAAACACGAATATGCCGCAAGATTTTCGTTTCTCCTTGCAACGCCGATTATTCTTGCCGCCGGACTTCTTGAGGTTCCCAAGATGCTCAAACTGCATATGTTTCATTTTACCGCGGTTTCTTTAGCAAGCGGCTTGGTCGCCGGCATCGCCGCATATTTAAGCGTTTATGCGCTTATGAAATATTTTAACAAGTACGAAATAAACGCCCTTTATCCTTTTGCTTTCTACTGCATAATTTTCGGCGCTTTCGTTCTTACTTACAGGTTCGTTTAATTTTCCCGCGTTGATAATTCCCGTTAAAATTATATTATTTTATATTTCGATTGTGATATAATATTAATTTTCAATAAAATTTTTAATAAGAATATCGGCTTATGGAAGATTTTTTAAAAGATTTTGCGAATAATATCAAACTCGAAAAAAATCATTCTAATAATACGGTTCTGGCTTACGTATCAGACGTCAGAGCTTTTATGTTATACCTTGAAGAAGAAACATCCGTAAATTCCGTAAAAGACGTAACCGAATTCGAGATTAAGGGGTATTTAAGCAAAATTTACGAAAACTTAAAAAAAACGAGTCTTGCAAGAAAAATAGAATCCATAAAATCGTTTTTCGATTTTCTGGAAAAAAAACACATACTGAAACAAAATCCGGCATTCTTGATAGACCTTCCTAAAGTAGAAAAGAAACTGCCGTTTTTTTTGACGGCGAAAGAGGCGGATTTTTTATTAAATAATTATTTAGTCCTGAAGCTGAAAAAGGATAACTTGGACGCAATTAAAGGCGAGCCGTCCGGCGCCGGCGGTTATATGCCGGTTGCAATGCCCGAACCGTTAAGATATTTCGAGGCGCTCAGAAACGACTTGATTTTAGAATTTTTATACGGCAGCGGATTAAGGGTAAGCGAGCTTGTTTCCGTTAAGAAAACGGATTTGGAACTTGAAAAAGGCGGCGGTTACGTCAGAATTTTGGGAAAAGGGTCTAAGCAGAGAATAGTTCCCCTTACGGAAATTACCGCCAAAAAAATTAAGGCGTGGTCCGGTTATTTATCCGCAATAGGTATAATCCCAAAAGAAGGATATATTATTATTAACAAAAAAGGACTGCGTCTTACAAGAAGGACGGTCCATAGGATAGTTAAGGAATCGATGGTAATAACGGGTCAGTTTAAGAATGTTTCACCGCACAGCTTAAGACATTCTTTTGCGACCAATCTTTTAGACAACGGAGCGGATTTAAGGTCTATTCAGGATATGCTGGGACATTCCAATCTGGCGACGACCGAGAAATATACGCATTTAAGCATTAAAAAACTTATAGACGTTTATAATAAAGCCCATCCGCTGTCCGGAAAATAAACCGGATAAGCGGGATAAGCAGTCTAAATGATGGCGGCTTTAAAATATTTCTGTATGAGCGGTAAATACGCAAAGCGGGGAATAGATTATACGGTTAAATTAAATACGGGAGATATAAATTAATGGATAACGGCAATAGTGAAGGAATAAAACTTCTGGGGACGACTATAATAAGCGTTAGGCGCAAAGGACGTGTCGTGGTGGCCGGAGACGGTCAGGTTACCCTCGGAAATACGATTATGAAGCATAACGCAAGAAAAGTAAGGCGGCTTTACAACGATAAAGTTATAGCCGGGTTTGCCGGGGCGACCGCCGACGCTTTTACCCTTTTTGAAAAGATGGAAGAAAAACTTTCAAAATATAACGGAAGCGTCAAAAGGGCGAGCGTCGAACTTGCAAAAGACTGGCGGACGGATAAAATATTGAGGCGGCTGGAAGCTATGATGATAGTCGTCGATAAAACCGATTCTTTCGTGATATCCGGAGCCGGAGACGTTATAGAACCGGACGAAGATGCCCTGTCCATCGGTTCCGGCGCTCCTTACGCGCTTGCCTGCGCGCTTGGCTTGCTGGAAAAAACAGATTTGAGCGCAAAGGAAATAGCGGAGTATTCCATGAAAACGGCCGCCCGCATCTGCATTTATACTAACGAAAATATAATAATAGAGGAGATATAACAACCGATATGGCAAATAAAACGTCAAGCAGCAATGTTAAAGCCGGTCAGGCTAACACTGCAGGCAAAATAGATTTTCTTACGCCGAAAGAAATAATTAAAGAACTCGATAAATACGTTATAGGACAGGACAAGGCTAAAAAATCCGTTGCCGTAGCTTTAAGAACGCGTTTCAGGAGAAACAACGTTCCGGATGAAATAAGGGAGGACATAGTCCCTAAAAATATCTTGCTTATAGGCCCTACCGGCGTAGGCAAAACCGAAATAGCGAGGCGCATCGCCAAACTTTCCGATTCTCCTTTTATAAAAGTCGAAGCGTCTAAGTTTACGGAAGTAGGCTATATGGGCCGCGACGTCGAATCCATGGTTAGGGACCTCGTGGAGACCGCTTTTATAAACGAAAAAGCTAAAGAAACGGAGCAGGTTATCGATAAAGCCAAGCAAAACGCCGAGGAACTGCTTTTAGACCTTCTTGTAGCTCCGCCCCCTAAGGTTTCCAAGAAAAACGGAGGACAGCCGTCCGCCGAAGGAGCGGAGAAAAACAGCTACGCCAATACAAGGGAAAAATTCAGGAAAATGTTTTTGGAAGGAAAGTTAGACGACAGATTTGTAGAAATGGAGGTTAAATCTTCGGCAAAACCGCCTATTCCCGTTATAGAAATATTTTCCCAGTCCGGGATAGACGATATAGGTCAGGATTTTAAAGATATATTTTCCAATATTTTTCCGAAGCAGAAGAAAATAGAAAAAGTCAGGGTTTCCGAAGCTTTCGACATATTAGTCAGGGAAGAGAGCGAAAGGCTCGTAGATAACGATAAAGTCGTCCTGAATGCTATTCAAAGAGTCGAAAATTCAGGCTTGATATTCATAGACGAGATAGACAAGATAGCTTCAAGGGAAAAATCTTACGGT
>JAJXZU010000181.1:0-3022 GCA_021779895.1 bacterium | reverse complement strand
AAATCCCTCGACGTATCCATGGCAACTTCTTTGCCGGTTCTCTTAACTACTATTACGGTTTGAACTACCGGAGCTTTAGTAACCGCTTCATCGGCTATTTTTTTAAGTTCTATGACCTTTCCGCCCCTCAAAGCGCCGTCGGCGGTAATAAGGAGTTTGCTCTGCGCGTCGAGTATTCTGTCCTTCAATGCCAACGCCGAAAATCCGGCATATACGACGCTGTGTATCGCGCCTATCTTTGCGCATGCAAGCATGCTTATCGCAATTTCGGGTATGTTTGGAAGATATACGGTAACAGTGTCTCCCTTTTTTATTCCGAAACTTTTTAAAACATTTGCGAACTTATTGACCTCTTTATACAAAGAAAAATAGGTATAGACTCTTTCGGTGCCGTCCTCTCCTTCCCAAATTATAGCAAGCTTGTTTTTACGGAAAGTCGCAATATGCCTGTCTAAAGCGTTATGGACGATATTAGTTTTTCCGCCCGTAAACCATTTATAAAAAGGAGGATTGGACGAGTCCAGAACATCGTCCCAGCGCTTAAACCAGTCTAACTGTTTTGCCGTCTCGTCCCAGAATTTTTCGTTTTCATTTATAGAATATCCGTAAAGCCTTTCGTAATCTTCCACATAACTGTTTCTTACCGTTTCCTTTGAAGGAGTATATATGTCTTTTATATTTGCCAAACTGTCGAATGTCGATTTGCGTGAAACCGGCGCCTCGCGATTTTCCAATTAATCCGCCTCCTTTTTTAATATTTAAACTTTTTTAATATTCCTATTAATTTTTCAAGTTCTCCGTAAATCGATGCCGCCTCCTTAGCGGTACTAGAAGATTTTTCGGAATTGGATACCGAAAGGCTTGATACCGTTTCGATATTCTGCGATATCTCGTTCGTTGCCGCCGTCTGCTCTTCCGATGCCGCGGCGATAGAGCTTATCTGGTCGGTTAGGCTCAGTATGCTTTTTTCTATGCCGTCCAAAGATTCTCCGGCTTTTGAAGCGTAGCCTACGGATAAATCAACCTCGCTTAACGTTTTATCCATGGATGTTTTAGTATTCTGGGTGCTCTGCTGCATTGTTTGAACTTTCGATGCTATCTCTTTGGTGGCCTTAACGGTTCTTTCGGCTAATTTTCTTACTTCGTCGGCTACTACGGCAAATCCCCTGCCCGATTCTCCGGCTCTTGCAGCTTCAATCGCGGCGTTAAGGGCAAGCAGGTTAGTCTGGTCGGCTATATCGTTTATTACAGAAATTATTTCGCCGATTTCGAAAGAACTTTTTTCCAATCCGCTTATAAGACTGCCTAGCTGCTTTGTAAGAACAGCGACGTTTTTAATGCCGGAAATAGATTTTTCCACTATATCGAAGCCGTCTTTAGCGCTGTCCGATGCTTCCTTCGCGATGGAACTTACGTTCTGGGTATTCTTGGCAATTTCTTTAATGGTCTGGGACATTTCTTCGGAAGCCGCGGCTACGTGAGTGGCGATTTCCGCCTGTTCCTGCGCTTTGCCGCTGATTTCATCGACGTGACCTTCTATGGTGGTGCTGACGTCAACTATGGTCATAGCTTCTTCCGTGATTGATTTTACTATTTCCCTGATATCGATAATGAACTTATTGAATTCGTTGACTACCGCCGTTATTTCGTCGTAAACGGAATTTTTATAAACATAACACTTTTTGCAGATATGCTCTCCTTTTTCGCCGAACCGCTCTATCTGCTTATCCCAGCATCTCGGTCCCAATTCGCCTTCTTCGAGCATGCAATTTTTGTGGCGCTTTGCGATAATAACCGGCTTATCGAAACAATCCATAGGAATCAATTTGCTTAAATCGCCTTCGCCTTTCGATATATCCCTTACCCTGTGATAAAAAACGGTGATAGGTTTTATGAAAGCCTGTTTAAGAAGAATATATATTATGATAATCGATAAAACTATCAGTATAATTGAGAAAATAATAATATTTCTCATAAAAATATTCGAAGCGTTTACCGTATTTTTGAGGGAATAAACGAGCTCGACTCCGCCCAGAACGGTTCCGGCCTTAACAGTATGGCACATAAGGCAGTCGATGCCGCGGGACATCTTTTCGGCCGTAAAAGGAACTCCGACTTTTAAATATTTTTGCCCGTTTTTTTCATAAACTCTCGTTATTTCTTTTTTAGACGCAAGTATTTCTTTGTCGAATTTCGACGTCGGAATCTCCTGCTTCAAGCCCGCCCCGAATTCTTTATCCACGGCGCCGCCTCTTACAACCTTGAAATACTTAATTCCCTTAATCTTCTGGTATATGCCGAATAACTGCCTTCTGTCGGATTTATTGGCTATCGTGCCGTTGAGCATCATGCCGTTCAAGCTGGACAGCATCGTCTTTGCCGTAACCACCGCATCGAACGACGTCGTTTTTACGGACATTTTGTTCTGGTAGATAACAGCGTAATACGTCAAAAAAGACAGCATCAAAACTAAAATTACAAAAATCAATACGAGCAGTTTGGTCTTAATCGAAACTTTTTGAATCCTCGAAAAATTCATATATAAGCCCCCGGATTAAAATTGAAAATTAACCGCCTGATTATGTTGGCGGTTTTTAATAATTTTAAATCAATTAAATAAAAAAATAAATAATTAAATTTTTACCGCGGACAGTTTTCTGTAAACAGACCTTTCGCTTTCTCCTATAATCCGCGCAATCTCCGATTTGGTAAGCCCTTTAGACAGAAGATAATTTATATATTTTTCTTCTATTTCTTTTAAGGATAAATTTTTCTCGAAAATCTCGAATTCTTTTACGCCGTAATAATTTTTAGCGTTTGAAATTTCGAGCTGGACTGCTTCCTCCGGAATCTCGTCTTTTCCTTCGGACAATATTATGCCCCTTTCTATAACGTTTTTTAATTCTCTTACGTTTCCGGGCCAGTCGTAATCCATAAGTTTATCCATAGCCTGCCGCGAAATGGGCTTTGAAAATTGAACCTTATTTTCTTTAGTCATAAAATAATGCGCTAAATGGGGTAT
>JAJXZU010000145.1:0-3022 GCA_021779895.1 bacterium | reverse complement strand
CAGCCCGTTATAAAATTGCAGATTGTTTGGTTAACGCTAAAGCTTTAAAAATAGAAGGAGGTGAGATCGAGATGAAAAGAAACTTTTTTTGTTCAGGCTGTAAAAATACCTGGGACGAACCGTTTGGAACCGGCAGGCCTGAAAAATGCCCTAAATGCGGCGATAAAAATTTCCGCAGGGTTAATAACAGAAATGAGGAATGCGGCCGCGGAAGAAAAAGACGCCGCTGTTTCAATGGCGATTGATAAAAATATCTAAATTTAATTCATAAATTTTAAATTAAGGAGATAAAATATGAAATTATGTATTCCAACGGTTAATTTTGAAGCTCAAAAGATAAGCAGGCATTTCGGAAGCGCCCCATATTTTTTTATATACGATACCGAAACGGATGCTTCCGAGGTTATCGCGAACTCAAACAAAAACCACGAACATAATATGTGTAATCCGGTTGGAGCAATAGCCGGGAAAAACGTTGACGCCGTTGTTTGTTTCGGTATAGGGGAAGGCGCTATCAGGAATCTGGAACGGAATAATATAAAGGTTTATAAAACTGATAAAAGTTTAATTTCCGATATACTTGCCGACAGCAAAGAAAATAACTTATCAACTTTTGAATACGGACATACTTGTTCATCGCACGATAAACATCATAACGCAGGTTGTTCGCATTAATTATAAATATACCGCTATAAATGTTTCACGTGAAACATTTATAGCGGTATAACATAATTACAAAATCTTTAAAACTTTAGCGCCTGAAATCTTTTTATTTTTAATTTCAGTCAAGGCAGTATTCGCTTCATTTAAACCATAAACTTGCAACTCAGGTTTTATATTAAACTTTGCCGCAATTTCTATGACTTCCTGAATATCCGCAAATGTTACGTTGGCAACGGATTTTATTTCCCTTTCCATCCATAAATCCCTTGAATAATCGATATTTATAAGATAATCTTTATCTAGGTCTTCTTTTCTTATATTATTTATAACAAGCCGCCCGCCCGGTTTTATATTTTTCATAATTTCCGCTACCGGCATCCATACCGGAGTAGTATCTATAACCGCATTTAATTTTTCAGGGGCAATATCTTTGATATCTCCGCTCCAGTATGCGCCGAGACGCAATGCAAGCTTTCTTTCGTTTTCAGCCCTTGCGAATACAAACAATTTGATATTCGGAAAAAGTGCTTTTGCTATTTTTAAAACTAAGTGATTAGAAGCGCCAAATCCTAGAAAGCCTAAATTCATTCCGTCTTTAATTCCCGATAATTTTAAAGCCCTGTATCCAACGGCGCCGGCGCACAAAAGTGGAGACGCTTCTTCGTCCGTAAAATTTTCCGGAATAAGCGCGGCATAATTCTCGTTTATTTTCGTATATTCGGCATAGCCGCCGTTTACGTCTTTACCGGTAGCTACAAAATCGGGACATAAATTTTCAAGCCCGCTTTTGCAATATTCGCATTTTCCGCAGGCGGAATTAATCCAGCCTATACCTACCCTGTCTCCGATTCTAAGCTTATTTACTTCACTGCCTATCTCTATAACATCGCCGACTATCTGGTGTCCGGGAATAACGGGAAGATTAATAGGCTGAATTCTTCCTTCGATTTCGTCTAACTCCGTATGGCATACCGCGCATGCCCTTACTTTAATCAACGCTTCATTTTTGTTAATTTGCGGAATTTCTGATTCTGCCGAATCTAAAGGCGTTTTATTTATTTTTAAATCGGATATTTTCGTTAACATCATCGATTTCATAGAAATATTTACCGCATTTATCTAATAAAATTTATAGCATATTGAATAATAGAACGCATATTTCTAATCTTTTAAGGACTTTTTCAACATAGATATTGCCTTAACTTCTATCTGTCTTATGCGTTCTTTTGTCAGTCCGAACATCAAGCCGATTTCATTCAACGTTTTCGGATTTGCGCCGTCAAGGCCGTATCTTAAAATTAAAATTTTCCGGGATAACGGATTAAGGCTTAAAAAACATTTATTTAAAATCTCTAATGTTTCATCTCTTTTTAATATTTCATAAGGCGACGTTGATTCTTCGTCATCGCTTATATAATTTGAAAGCCCCCCCCCTCACTAAACGACCTGCATTTTCATCGTTTCCTTCATACGAATAATCAAGCGAACATATACTGAAATTTGAATTTAATATTCCTTCTAATTTTCTTTCTTTTATCCCGGTGCGTTCGCCAATCTCGAAGATATAAGGTTTCCTTTCGAGTTTTGATTCTATTTCTTTTGTAGCCTTATAGCATTTAGAAAGATTTTCCAATACATGAATAGGAATGCGGATGAGTCGTCCTGAAGTCGATATACCCCTTTCTATAGACTGACGTATCCACCACATTGCATAAGTCGAAAATCTGAATCCTTTCTTGGGAATGAATTTATCGACGGCTTTCATTAGCCCGATGTTTCCCTCCATTATTAAGTCGTCAAATAAAAGTCCTCTTCCGATAAATTTTTTCGCTATGATTATAACTAATCGTAAGTTGGAATTAATCATTAAATCCCTTGCTTTTTTATCGCCCTCTTTAATTTTTAAGGCTAATTCATACTCTTCGTCTTTTGAAAGAAGAGGATACAGTTTTAATTTTTTAAAATAAAAATTATAACTTAAAATAGATTCTGAAGATTTAAATAAATCGTTATCTTCTATAATATCGCTTATTTCATGAAATTTTTTTACGGCCGAAACGTTTATCATAGCCCCTCCTTTTTCGAGTAAATTATGTGGATATTTAATTAAATATCACATAATTTTAGTTTGTCAAATTAACAGACATAATTAATATACGTATGGAATTTTGACATTTATTTTTACTTTTTGCTCTTGCGTTTGACTTTAATGTTTATAGGCATATACTTTAATTAAGGGGTTTATGTTTTTAAAATCCGGTGAATATGCCATGAAAAATAATGATTCGCTGCCGATAACAAAAGAGATTTTAATGAATATAAACGGTAAAAATATATACGGTAATTTAAAAATTCCCGA
>JAJXZU010000223.1:0-3031 GCA_021779895.1 bacterium | reverse complement strand
TTTAACGATACCTCCGGATATCGCGATATGCGGCAAATGTTTAGGCGAGCTTTTCAACCCTTCCGACAGGAGATATTTATACCCGTTTATCAACTGCACGGACTGCGGTCCAAGATTTACCATTTCTAAAGAACTGCCCTACGACAGGGCTTCTACATCTATGGATAAATTTACGATGTGTCCGGAATGCTTAACCGAATATAAAAATCCTTTAAACAGAAGGTTTCATGCAGAACCTAACGGATGTTTCGCCTGCGGTCCCGAAGTCGAATTTATTTTGAGTTCGGATATATCTAAAATAGATATAAAAAACAACAAAATAAATAATTATCATACGCATAGCTTAAAGGGTATCGAAAAAGGGACGCAAGATATAGCTTTAAATGCCGTAAAATCTTTAGCCGATTTAATCAAGAACGGCGGTATTGCCTGCGTCAAAGGAATAGGCGGCTTCCATTTAATGGCGGATGCCGCAAACGACGATGCCTTGAGATTATTAAGGGAGCGCAAGAACAGGCCTAAAAAACCTTTCGCGGTAATGTTTAAAGATATTGGGCAGGCGTCGGAATATGCATATATAGACGGTATTTCCGCTGATTTATTGAATTCTAAGGAAAGGCCTATATGTTTATTGAAAGACAGAGGCGGACTCTCTTATTACGTAAACTGTGGACTTAAAGGTATCGGCGCTTTTTTGCCTTATGCACCGCTTCACTATATTATATTCAGTTTTTTCGGCAGGCCTTTAGTCGCTACGTCGGCAAACATCGGCGGAGAACCTATAGCGAAAGACGACGGAGAGGCATTTTTAAATTTAAAGAACATTGCGGACGGTTTTTTAATTCATAACAGGGATATTTTAAGAAGGTGCGACGATTCAGTCGTAAAGGTTAATACGGATATCGATAAAGATAACGATAGCGCCGCCTCTTATTTTTTTATCAGGCGGTCGAGAGGTTATGTCCCTGAGCCGTTAGGTTTACCTTTTAACTTAAAAAGAAACGTTTTAGCGTCGGGAGCGTTTCTTAAGAACGTTTTTGCCTTAGCTTACGCCGGAGAAGATGCAGGCGCGATAGTATTAAGCCAGCACAACGGCGATTTGGACAATGTCGCCGGATTTGTTAATTTCAAAAATAACATAGAAGATTTTAAAAAGTTTTATAATTTTAAACCGGAAATTATCGTTTACGACACTCATCCGTCTTACGAAAACACGAAATGGGCTAAAGAATATGCAAAGGAAAGAAATATTAAAGGCATACCTCTCCAGCATCACAGAGCGCACGTTATCTCATGCATGGCGGAAAACGGGCTGGGGTTAAGCGAAGAAGTTTTAGGAATAGCTTTCGACGGAACAGGCTATGGAGACGACGGAACTATATGGGGCGGGGAATTCTTTAAAGGGAAATATAATAATTTAAAAAGAATAGGCAGTTTTAAAAAATTTAGCCTTATCGGCGGGGAAAAGGCGGTTAAGTCGCCAAGAAGGATTCTTCTGGACATTCTTTTCGGCATTTTATTTGAAAGCGGCGGCGCTATTTCCCATAACTACGGCAACTATATTTCCAGTTTAACCGGTTTTTCAGAAAAAGAAATAGGGATATTTCTCAAAATGAGGGAGAACGGATTGAATTCTCCGTTTACATCTTCTTGCGGGAGAATTTTCGACGCCGTTTCGTGTTTATGCGGATTTAAAGGAGACATAACGTACGAAGGGGAGGCGGCGGTTTATTTAGAAAATTTGTGCAGCGAATACGAAAATAAAAGCGGCGGAGGTCAGGTTAATTTAATAAGCGAAAAAGACTGTTTTAAATATGAAATACGGTATGAAGAAAAACAGGATTTTTTTACTGTCGATTATAATTATATGTTTAAAGATATTATTCGGATTGTTCTCGATAACGAGATGCCTGACGCCGCCGGTTTTATCGCAGAAACTTTTATAAATACTCTTGCGTCTATCATACTGGATGCAGCGTTAAAGTCCGGATGCAAAAACGTCTGTATGAGCGGCGGAGTATTTCAGAATGCTTTGCTCAGGAATAAAGCGGCTCTTATTCTTAAAAATAACGGTTTTAACGTTTATTTAAACGAAAAAATACCTGCTAACGACGGCGGAATTGCATTAGGACAGGCGGTTTACGGCGGGATTATCTAATACGGCGCCGGAATTCAATTCCGGCGTATTCGGGATTTATATACCAGTTTATGCCGAGCGGTTTTATTTCTTCCAAAACTAATTTTTCGAGCGCGGGCATAGCTTTTTTTAGAGGCTCCGAAATATCGGTTCCTACGCCGGTGCAGTCCTCCGGAGATATTGCAAAAAACGTTATTTTAGGATTATGTCCCTGTAGTCCGCACATAGTAATTACGTCGATAAATTCGACGTCGTGCGCGGTTTTTTTCATTAAATTCACCGGAAGGTTTTCCGCATCGAATTTAAATATGCTGCCCGGTTTCTCGTCTGTTTTAACGGCATCTACGACTATAATATCGTCAAGGCCGAATATATCGTCTAAAAGTCCGTATCCGAGAGTGCTTCCGTCTATTAATCTAATTTCGCCTTTAAAAATATATTTTTTTCTTAATAAATCTATAAAATGAACTCCCAAACCTTCGTCTTTTAATATCAGGTTGCCTATTCCTATAATTCCGGTCATAAATATAAGTCTTAATTAAATTTATTATGATATTTTTCTCTGGATTCCGGCTTTCGCCTGAATGACAGCAATTTTATTCAGATTCATTTTTATTTCTCATATATTTATAACCGCTGAAAGGTATAAGAATATCGCCCTCCTTCCACATTACCGAACGCCAGACCTCTATGTAAATATGATAAACTATAAATATTATGATAAGCCACATTATAAAGAGGTGGACGAGAGTTACGCCGGTTAGTCCGCCAAATACTGCAAGCGTCCAGTCCGTAGAAAAATGCATAAGCCACGGCCACCATGCGCCTACCGCCGAAGTTCCGGTAAAAGAAGCCACGTACATCTGAAATCCGGTAAGCATCTGAAGCAGGATA
>JAJXZU010000001.1:0-3047 GCA_021779895.1 bacterium | reverse complement strand
GAGATTTAGACCTTATAAGGAAAGAAGTTTTGAACAGCACTTCTCTGCCTGTAGGAACGGTTCCGCTTTATCAGGCTTTCAGGGAGGCGATAGACGTATATAAAAATCCCGTAAAAATGCCCGAGGAGACGGTTTTGGAAGTTATCGAGAAACAGTGCGCCGACGGCGTTTCTTTTATGGCTATACATTCCGGCTTAAACATGATGTCCTTAGAGAGATTAAAAAAACAGTCTTACAGATATGCCGGCCTTGTTTCTAAAGGCGGAGCGTATATGATAGCGTGGATGATGGAAAATAACAAGGAAAACCCCCTCTATGAAAGATTCGAGGACGTACTTAAGATTTTAAAAAAATACGATACGGTATTGAGCCTCGGGAACGGTTTAAGGGCGGGCGCTACCGCGGATTCTTTCGACAGGGCATATATGCAGGAACTTATTATTAACTGCGAGCTTTGCGATATAGCGAGAGATTACGGCGTTCAGGCTATCGTCGAAGGACCGGGGCATATTCCGATAGACGAGATAGAAGCCAACGTTAAAATTCAGAAGAAAATGTCTAACGATGCTCCGTTTTACGTTTTAGGGCCTCTCGTTACCGACGTAGCGGCAGGCTACGACCATATATCTTCGGCGATAGGCGGCGCTTTGTCGTCTTCTTTCGGAGCCGATTTTCTGTGCTACGTTACGCCGGCGGAACATCTCGGCCTTCCTTCCGAAGAGGACGTGGAAACAGGCGTTAAGTCCGCAAAAATTGCCGCCCATATAGGAGATATGATAAAATTGAAGAAAACGGGCGACGATTTAAATATATCTAAAGCAAGAAGGGATATAGACTGGGAAAGCCAGTTCAGATATTCGATAGACCCGGATTATTCGAGGGCGGTATTCAAATCCAAAAATAACGATGAAACGGCGGGATGCAGTATGTGCGGGGAATTTTGCGCTCCGTTAAGGGTGAAAAAATATTTCAGATATGAAATCAAACAAGGGAAAAAATCTTAATATTAAGTTCGGATTAGGCGCCTTTTTTGTTTTTTTATTTGCCTTAATCACATTGTTCAGCATTAAAGGCGTGGTTAAAGTTTACAGGTTAAGGTCGGAACAGCAAGGCCTCAGAAAAGAGATAGCCGGCATTAAAAAAAGCAACAGAAAAATAAGCGGTCAGATTTATGAACTTACTTATAACAAACAATACATCGCCAATATAGCAAGAGAAAAACTCAACATGATAAAGCCGGGCGAGATAGTTTTTAAATTTATAGGCAAAAACAAAAATAAAAAGGCGGCTCAAAAATAATATTATAGATTATTATCGATTATGAAATTTCAAAATATTCGGGATAGAAACCGTCCTGCATTTTAATATTTATCGTTTTATTTATTTTTTCTTCAAGCGCTTTTATCGTTTTTTCGTTTTCATAAAGCTTATTCATAACGCTTGGATGTACGGTAGCGGTAATTTTTTTCGCCCTAGTCCTTTTTGCGTGGCGGGAAACGGCTCTTAATACCTCAAAACAGACCGTCTGAGCCGATTTTATCATACCGGAGCCTTCGCACATAGGGCATTGTTCTAAAAACACGGCCGAAAGACTGTTCCCCGTCCTCTTTCTGGTCATCTCGACGAGTCCAAGTTCCGTTATTCTGTTAATGGTAGTCTTTACCCTGTCGTTTTTAAGGGATTCCTCCAGCGTTCTGTAAACTTTTTCTTTATGGTCTTCCTTAGCCATGTCTATAAAGTCGATTACTATAATTCCGCCTATATTCCTGAGCCTTAATTGAAACGCGATTTCTTTGGCGGCTTCGAGGTTTGTTTTAAGTATGGTGTCTTCGAAATTTCTTTTTCCTACGAATTTGCCGGTATTAACGTCTATGGCGGTAAGCGCTTCCGCGTGGTCTATCACTATATAACCGCCGGATTTAAGCCAGACTTTTTTGTTCAGCGACTTGGAAATTTCTTTTTCGAGAGTGAAACGGTCGAAAAGTGAAACCCCGCCTTTATCCCTGTATAGTTCGACGATATTAATATATTCTGGGGACTGTATGGAAAGAAATTCCGTGATTTTTTTGTATTCGTCTTTTTCGTCTATTATAATTTTATCGATTTTTTTATTGAGAAAGTCCCTTAAAACTCTCAAAGACAGGCCGATATCCCTGAAGATAAGTTTAGGGGCTTTTGCCTTAAGCTGTTCGTTATATATATTATTCCATAAGCCCGTAAGAAATTTAATGTCTCTTTCGATGTCTATTTCGGAGGCGTCCTCGGCGGCAGTTCTTATTATAAAGCCTGTGCCTTCGGTTCTGTATTTCAGTACTATGTTTTTAAGCCTTTTTTTCTCCGCGTCGCTTCTTATTTTTCTTGAGATTCCGATAGACGAAGAAGTCGGCATATATACGAGAAAGCGTCCCGGAAGGGATATATGGCTTGTAACCCTGGCGCCTTTAGTCTTTACCGGCTCTTTGGCGATTTGTACGAGAATTTCCTGGTTTTTCTTGACAAGCTGGTCTATATTAGGCAGGCCTTTTCTGCTTCTTTTAGGTTTTTTGCGCTTCGAACCGGCTCTGCCGCCCTGCGCCGTTTCGGCACCGCTTTCTCCTGGGATTTCGGCCGTGCAATTTTCCCCGTTTTCGGATTCATCTGTTCCGGATTCGAAAAAATCGTAATCCGAACCTTCTATCTCGAAAAAATCCCCCGCATATAAAAATGCGGATTTTTCCCATCCTATGTCTATAAAAGAAGCCTGAATACCTGGAAGAACCTGCATTACTTTGCCTTTATAAATATTTCCGTGTTTAGGGGTGCTTTCGTCGCGCTCGATAAAAATTTCTGCTAATTTGCCGTCTTCTATGAGCGCAATACGCGTTTCAAAATCGTCTTTGCTTATGATAAGTTCTTTAGTCAATTATCTTCTCCGCCGCAACTAACGCAGCCGCAATTTTAATATTTAAATAACAACATATTATTTTATCATACTAAGCGGTATAAAATAAATAAGTTAAGTTTTTAAATTTTTATGCAGATATATAATATATATTTTCTTTTTTAAA
>JAJXZU010000069.1:0-3055 GCA_021779895.1 bacterium | reverse complement strand
CATAAAAATATTTTTTTTAAAGCCTGTTTATGTAAGTCGGATTAAATCTCAAATAAAATAAATAAAAGTAAGATAAATCGAATTAAACAACCGGTAATAACAATAAAGCGGAGGCTTGAAAAGTGCAAGAAACGGCACATTCTATTGCCGAAAAAATTAACGGCATTAAAGAAAGCCTGAATTCGAATTTTTTAGAAAGAAAAAACGCGGTGGATATGATTATTTTATCGGTTATTTCAGGAAAACATTCTATTTTAATAGGCGGGCCGGGACTTGCCAAGACCGCGGTGTTAAAGGCGCTGGCATACCGCGTAAAAGGTTTGAGGTTTTTCGATTTTCAGATGACCCCGGCGACTAAAATAGAAGAACTCGTTTCAAACCGCCCTCAAAACAGAATAGGCATAGATAACTGCGATATAGCTCTGATAGATGAATTTTTCAAGGGCCCCCATTCTACGCTTAATTCGCTTTTATCGATTATGAACGAAAGGATAATATATGCTCCGGAGCCCCGCAGAATTCCCTTGATAAGCCTTTTTGCCGCTTCCAACGAAAGGCCGGACAAATCTTCCGATTCAAATTTACTGCCTCTTTACGACAGGTTTTTATTCAGAATGGAGATTTTACCGGTAAAAGACGGAAAAAATTTTAAAAGATTGCTGGAATTAAAAGAAAAAGACTTTTTTAACGAAAATCAAACAGCCGAAAATTTTTTAGAAAAAAAAGATATAGAAATTTTAAGCGAAGCGGCGGAAACGGTTCATATAGGCGCGGAAATTTTCGACTGCCTGCATAAAATCAGAGAGGAATTAAAAAACAAACAGGTATTCGTTTCGGACAGAAGATGGCGGGAAACGGTTAAAATATTAAAAACGAACGCGGTATTAAATAAGCGCTCTTGCGTCGCAAAAGAAGATATAAAAATGCTTGAACCGTCGCTCTGGACATATTATTCGGATATAAGGGCGGTCAAAAATATTCTCGGGAGAGAGCTGAAATGAACAAATGCGGCAATAGAGCCTTTATTATAAGAACATCAGTCTCGGCGGGAATTTTTCTTTCGGAGCTCATTTACCTGTTTCTAGTATCCGGGTTTTTTTCCGATAAAAAAATAAGTTATTATTTTTCTTATTTTAGCGGAGTTAAACTCGCGTTTATTTTTATTCCGCTATCGACCTGGTTCGCGTCCTCATATACTTTATCCAGTATCGCTTATAATAAATATTTATATTTAAAACCTGAAGAAGACAATAAAAAGAGAAATACATCGGCGCATCAAAAAGCCTCCGCCGGAAACGCGATGTTATGGCCTGAATCCGAAGGACTTCGGTTAATTATAGGCGAAATCCATGAAAAGGACGGAACGAGAAAGGAAAAACCGGAATGGCTGTTCATGGATAAATACGGGCTTTTTACCGGCATCATCGTTTTCGGCTCTACCGGCACGGGAAAGACCACCGCATGCGCATATCCTTTTTTAGACCAGCTGGCAAAATACAAAAAGGAATCGCCCGGCGAAAGAATCGGAGGTTTAATATTAGACGTTAAAGGCGATTTTTGGAAAGAAGCCGTACGCATACTTAAGCGCAACGGAAGAGGAGAAGATGCCGTTATAATAGAGCCGGACTCCGGTTATTATTTTAATCCGGTTCATTATCCTCATCTCGACGCTAAAATTATTGCCGAAAGATTATATTCCGTTCTCGAAAATATGAACTCCAACGACGGGAGGCAGGACAGTTTCTGGAAAGACAAATCTATAAACCTGCTTGCCAATTCCCTTAACATCGTCAGGCTTTGTATGGGTTACGTTACGTTAAGCGATATTTACGAAATAGTTTCGGACGAAAATAAATTGAAAAATATTATAGGCCATGCCCAAAATCTAATGAAAATAAAATCTAATGAAGAAACTTACGTAAACGAACTTAAATTAGCGGCATCGTATTTCGCCGGCGCGGATTATGCGGGGCTCGACGAGAGGACCAAGGCTATAATAAAGAGCGAATCTTTGAGGGTATGTTCCGATTTTATCAAGCCGGCGTTTAAAGAAACTTTCTGCGCTCCCGAACAAAAACTTAATTTTCCCGGTTTTCAGGAAGTAGTAAATTCCGGGAAAATAGTTATATTAAATATGCCCGAATCCAAATACGGCTTAACCGGAAAAATCATCGGCATCATGCTGAAACTCGATTATTTCAGGACTGTATTGAACAGGGTTTACAAGTCGGTTATAGACGATACGGTAAATATAAAAAGACCGGTCTTGTTTATATGCGACGAATATCAGAATTACGTGACGTCCGGCGACATCGAATCGGATGCCGAATTTTTCGCAAGATGCAGGCAGTCTAAGGCGATTAATATAGTCCTTACTCAGAGCTACAGTTCGTTAAAGCTGAAACTCGGCTCCGAGGAAAAGCTTAATTCTTTAATCGGAAATATAAGGTCTTCTTTATGGCTTGCTTTAAGCGACGATTATTCGAGGGAAAAAGCCTCCAGAATATGCGATAAGGAATACAAGCTCAAAATTACCGAAAACATAACGGAGCAGGACGACAGAGCGGTTTTTAACCCTTATATCGGAAAACTGCTGTCGGACGACAATACTATATCGCAGGGAACTACGAAGACTTACGAAAAAATGCCGTCGTTCGACACCGACGATTTTGCGGGTTTAAAATTAAATCAGGCGGTTTACAGGATTTATTCGGGAGGAGAAGTTAAAGGACCAGGGCTTGTATATCTTCATCCGATATACCGGCCGAAAACGAAAAGCTATTTCGAGGCGCAGACGGATGAGTAACGACAGTTACAGGGGCAGCGGAGCTGGGCAGGGTTACGAACTCGATATTTTAGAAATAGCTTTTCTTGTATTTTGCGGATTATTCGCGCTTTTTTATTTTACGAACGGGAATTTTAAATATTGCGTAAATTCATTTTATATATTTATATCGTATTCTTTTAAGGTTTATACCGCAATTATAATTTTGTACGCCGTAAATCTGTTTTTATTTCTAACGGGGCTTCACGGTTTATACGTTAGAATTTTTGA
>JAJXZU010000107.1:0-3059 GCA_021779895.1 bacterium | reverse complement strand
CCGTCTTCCAAATCGAAAACTCCTCTCGGCTGACCGAAGTATATGCCGCCGGTCAGTTCCCTGACTATCATCATATCCGTTCCCTGAACGACGTCTTTTTTTAACGGCGAAGCATCGATGAGCTCATCGTAAATCTTTGCGGGCCTTAAATTTGCGTATAAATCGAGGTCGTACCTTAATGTAAGAAGCGCCTTTTCCGGCCTGAGCCCTATCGGCAGAGATTCCCATTTAGGTCCGCCGACCGCTCCAAAAATAACCGCATCGGCTTCTTTGGCAATTTTGAGAGCCTTTTCGGTAATAGGCGACTTATATTCATCGTAAGAAGCTCCGCCAACGAGGTCTTCTTCTATTTCGTACCTTATTGAATTAGAATCTAATAAAAATTTTAATACGTTTACCGCCTCGCCTGCAACTTCCGTTCCTATCCCGTCGCCTGCAAAAAGGGCTAATTTTATCATAAACTATTTCCTACCCTCCTTAATCTTTTTTTTGGCATATGCAATTAAACCGCCGGCGTTAACAAGTTCCGACATAAATTTTGGAATAGGCTTAGCCTTTACTACGGTATTTTTTGTTTTGTTTTTAATTTCTCCGGTATCGGTATCGATTTCCAGCATATCGCCGTTATCCATTCCGTCGGTATCGGCTTCAAGTATAAATAATCCTATATTAAAGGCATTCCTGTAAAAAATCCTTGCAAAACTCTTGGCTATCACGACAGGCACTCCACTCACTTTAATAGCCCTTGGAGCATGCTCTCTCGAAGAACCGCAGCCGAAATTATTTCCCGCGGCAATAAAGTCTCCTTTGGAAACTTTTGAAGAAAATGACGCATCGGCGTCTTCCATGCAGTGATTTTTTAGATTTTCGTCGCTCGAATCGTTTAAGTATCTTGCCGGTATAATAGCGTCCGTATCTATATTGTCCCCAAATTTAAAAACTTTTCCGCTGAATATCATAAATAATGGCTCCTTTATAAATATTAAAACCTTTAACTTAATTGCTCCGTTTAATCTTAAGATACCTCGTCCGGACCTGCGATTTTGCCTAATATTGCGGAAGCCGCACATACTGCCGGATTGGCAAGATAAACCTCGCTCGTGACGTCTCCCATTCTTCCCTTAAAATTTCTGTTTGTAGAAGATATTGCCCTTTCGCCGTCGGCCAATATTCCCATATATCCTCCGAGACACGGTCCGCACGTCGGAGTACTTACCACGGCTCCGGCATCCATAAAAATATCTATCAAGCCCTCTTTCTCAGCCGCTCTGTAAATATCGGGAGTTGCCGGAATAACGATAAGCCTGGAATACTTTGCTATTTTTTTACCTTTTAGTATCTGTGCGGCAATCCTTAAATCTTCTATCCTGCCGTTTGTGCATGAACCGATAACAGACTGGTCTATCTTGATGTTTTTTGCCGAAGCCTCGTCGATATCTACGCTGTTTTCCGGAAGATGCGGAAAAGCAACCTGAGGATTAATAGATTCTGCGTCAAATTTTAACACTTTTGCATATTCGGCGCCTTCGTCGCTCTTATAAAATATATAATCCCTTTTCGCCCTGCCTTTAACATAATCTTCGGTGATTTCATCCGGTTCGAATATTCCGCTTTTTGCCCCGGCTTCTATTGCCATATTGGATATGGTAAATCTGTCCGACATTCCGAGATGCTTAAACGTGCTTCCGGCAAACTCTAAAGCCATATAGTTTGCTCCTTCTACGCCTATCTGTCCGATAAGATAAAGAACTAAGTCTTTGCCGGACACCCATTTTTTAGGTTTGCCTTCAAAAACTACTTTTATGGATTCGGGGACTTTTAGCCATAACTCGCCGAAGGCAAAGGCATAAGCGAGATCCGTAGAGCCTACCCCCGTAGCGAAAGCCCCTAAGGCGCCATACGTGCAGGTATGCGAATCGGCTCCCACTACAAGATCACCCGGAAGAACTATACCCTTTTCGGGCAAGAGAGCATGCTCGACTCCTGCTTCTCCGCATTCGAAATAGTTCTCTATATCGAATTTTTTTGCGAACTCCCTAAGCATCTTAGCCTGTTTGGCGCTTAAAATGTCTTTGTTAGGAACGAAGTGGTCCGGAACTAAAGCGATTTTTTTTCTGTCGAAAACTTCGGCTACTCCTATAGCTTCAAACTCTTTTATGGCTATAGGGGCGGTAATATCGTTGCCGAGAGCGATATCTACCCTGGCGTTTACGATATCTCCGGGAGACACGGTTTCGTTAGCGGTATGGCTCTGAATTATTTTTTCCGTAATAGTTAAAGGTCTTCCCATTTCTTTCCCCTTTTATTTATAGTCTAAATTTATGCTTTGTTATGCGCGCATTTCTATTTCGCAGGCCGATTTATCGGCGGATTTTGCATTATTGTTGACGTAGAGCTTGTTTAAAGCGTTGACATAAGCTTTCGCGCTTGCTACCACGATATCGGTATGCGCGCTTCTTCCGGTAATACTTATTCTCTTATCGGCATCTTCTATGGTAACCGAAACATCCCCCTGCGCTTCGGTCGTTCCTCTTATGGATTTAACTTCGTAAGCCACGACCTTTGCCCCGGAATTAACAATTTTTTCTATGGCGTTTATAGCCGCATCTACCGGACCGTTTCCGCATGAAGAGTCATGCTTTAATGCGCCGTCAACCATCAATTTGACCATTGAAAGAGGCGAAACGGTATCGCCGCAAACTACATTTACGTATTTTAGCTCATATTTTTCGAGAGGGTGCGATTTTGCGACGAGAGAATCTATATCTTCGTCGTAAATATCTTTTTTTCTATCGGCTAACGCTTTAAATTTGACAAACGCGGCTTCTATTTCTTCGTCCTTTAATAAATAGCCTAAAGACGCGAGTTTTTCTTTGAAAGCATGCTTGCCGGAATGTTTGCCGAGCACTAATTCGTTAGGCTGTCTTCCTACGCGTTCCGGAGTCATAATTTCATATGTGGTTTTTTCTTTTAATACGCCGTCCTGATGAATACCCGCTTCGTGAGCAAAAGCATTTTTGCCTACTATCGCCTTATTAGGCTGAACGGATATTCCCGTT
>JAJXZU010000098.1:0-3068 GCA_021779895.1 bacterium | reverse complement strand
ACTGAAAATAGTCCTCGATTGCGCAAACGGAGCTAATTATAAAGCCGCTCCGGAAGTTTTTTCGGAGCTTGGAGCCGAAGTTATTTTAGAAGGCGCAAGCCCCGACGGAATAAACATTAACGAAGGGTGCGGTTCGATGCATCCCGAACATTTAAGTTCCTCCGTCAAGAAAAACGGCGCCGACGTAGGATTGGCTTTAGACGGGGACGGCGACAGGGTAATTTTTTGCGACGAAAACGGAAAGACTCTGTTGGGCGACGAGTTTCTAGCAATCTGCGCCCTGCATATGAAAACCGAAGGATATTTAAAAAATAACGGCGTGGTTACCACCCCTATGTCAAACGTAGCCCTGGAGATATTATTTAAAAAGCACGGGATAAAAACGGTTTACGCAGACGTAGGCGACAGGTATATTATGGAAAAAATGCTGAAAGACGGGTATAATCTCGGAGGAGAGCAGTCGGGCCACATAATATTTTTAGACGATATCAACACCGGCGACGGCATAATATCGGCCTTAAAACTTCTTTCCGTAATGGTAAAAACGGGTATGCCGCTTTCCGAACTGAGAAAAGTGATAGAACCTTATCCGCAGGCTCTTTTTAACGTCGATGTTCCTTATAGAAAAAACATAGAAGAACTGCCTGAGGTTTCAAAAAAAATTGCATATTTCGGAGAAGTTTTAAAAGACAGGGGCAGAATATTCGTTCGATATTCCGGGACGCAGAATTATCTCAGGGTTCTCGTCGAAGGCGAAAGCCGAGAAGAGATAAATAATATAGGCTCCGAAATAAAAGAAGAAATAGAAAAATGCTTCAGGAAGGAAATAGGGTAGAATCAGCGCAAAATCGCACCGTTTTTCGGAAACTAAACATAACAGAGGTATAATTAAATATGAAATTAGGCGTTAATATCGACCATATAGCAACTTTAAGAAATGCAAGGGGAGAAAACTTTCCGTCGCCCGTTCATGCGGCTTTCGTCGTTTTAGAAGCCGGAGCATCCAACGTAACCTGTCATTTAAGGGAAGACAGAAGGCATATAAAAGATGAAGACGTAAGGGTTATATCGAAGTTGACTAAAAGATTAAATCTTGAAATGTCGGCGGAAGAAAAGATAGTGGAAATAGCAATAGATATTATGCCGAGAAGCGTTACTATCGTTCCCGAAAAAAGAAAAGAACTCACTACGGAAGGCGGGCTCGACGTAGCCGCGGATATAAAAAGATATAAAAATATCACGGAAGCCTTTAAATTTAAATCTTTTGACAGCATAACATCGGCTTTTATAGAGCCCGATACAAAACAGGCGGATGCGGCAAAAGAGGCGGGGTTCGATTTTATAGAAATACATACCGGAAGATACGCCGGCGAAACCACCGGAGCGGGAAAGACAAAAGAGCTCTCGAGAATTAAAGAAGCGGTCGATTATGCTTTAAAAATCGGACTTAAAGTTAATGCCGGGCACGGATTAGATTATAAAAATATATACGACATAGCATTAATAGGCGGATTAGAAGAGTTTAATATAGGATTTTCTATAGTATCCAAGGCGGTATTTACAGGTTTGGAAGCCGCCGTAAAAGAAATGTTCGGCATTATAAAAGCGGCGGAATTCGCAAAATTCCAATGCAGGGAAAAGGGTGCGGGGAGCGTAAAATAATGATAAAAGGAATAGGAATAGACCTGGTCGATATAGGTAAAATAAGAAAAGCGATTAAAACACGCGAAGGAAAGTTCTATTCCAGAGTTTTTTCGGAAATCGAGGTAAAAATTATAGAAAATACCAAAAGCAGAAACGAAAACAGGGGATTTGAAAAAGCCGCCGGATATTTTGCCGCAAAAGAGGCTTTTTTAAAGGCTTTAGGAAAAGGCCTCTTTTCTATTCCGCTAAATAAAATAAAGATATTAAACGACGAAAGCGGGCAGCCTTATATAGAATTAGATAAAAATATTTCGGCAAAAGTAAGCATAACGCACGATAAAGGTTTTGCCTGCGCCGTAGTTATAGTTCAATAGAAAATTTAAAAAAAATGGAATTATATTTTTCCGAAAATTTAAAAAAAATAGACGAAGAAAGCTATTCGTCTTTCGGCTATTCCGAAAATATATTAATGGAAAATGCCGGAGGAGGATGCTACAGGGAGATTTTAAATTTATACGGAAAAAGTTTTCTTAGACAATCTATAATTACCGTAATATGCGGCAAAGGAAATAACGGCGGAGACGGTTTCGTTCTCTCGAGGTACCTTTTTAACGCGGGATTTAATCCTAAAACGGTAATCCTTGCCGAAATCGGTTCTTATAAAGGAATCGCAAAGAAAAATTTAGACATATTGATAAGTCTCGGCGCAGAAGTGACCGAAATATCAAAAGAAGATAAAATTCCGGTTTTAGGCGTAATTTTAGATAATACGGATATTCTGGCAGACGCGGTTTTCGGTGTAGGCCTGAACAGGGAAATCAACGGTTTTTTTAAAAAAATTATCGAAATCATTAACGAAAAGAGCGATTGCGCCAAACATCGCGACATAATCTGCATAGACGTTCCAAGCGGTTTGAATGCCGATACCGGAGAATTTATGGGCGCGGGCATAAAAAATAACATAAAAAAAGTTCTTACGTTCGGGGGATTAAAAACAGGGTTTTATATAAACGCCGGGGAAAAACTGCTTTTAGGCGAAAAAACTGTTTTAATAGACATAAACCAGCCCGCTCAGCTGTTAAAAAAACACCGCGCCGGAATAGAGATAATTTTGCCCGAAGAAATCTCCGGGTGTTTTAAGGACAGAAAAAAAACAGGCACTAAATTCGATTACGGGCATCTTCTAGTCATAGCGGGAAGTTCCGGTAAAAGCGGCGCCGCTTTTATGGCGTCGTATGCCGGATTTAAAGGCGGCTCCGGCCTCGTGACCGCCGCAGTTCCGGCTAAACTTAACGACGTTATGGAAATAAAAACCGACGAAATTATGACATATCCCGTTTTTGACGACGACGCAGGTTTTTTTAAGGAAAACGGTGCAGAAATAATAAAAGAAAATTTATTAAAAGGAAAAAATGCGGCGGTTA
>JAJXZU010000211.1:0-3070 GCA_021779895.1 bacterium | reverse complement strand
TGACAAGTATTTTCATGCTAAAGTTTTAAAACGCAACGCGGGGCATATAACGCTTTGCGAGGTAGATTTTATGCCATCTTCTGAACTGGCAAAAATAGTATCAAAGGACTGCCGGGAAAAGATTGAATTTAAAGTGCGGGGGCCCTGGGAGATTAAACGAAGGGAACTTCGTGAGTCTGAAAAAGAACGTATAAAAAAATATCGGAAAAAGCTTAACAAAAAAATGAAAAGAAGAAGGAAAAGGATTTTAAAAACAGTATATCGGGGCTTTGCCCCGGAACCCCACAAGCGTGCGGACGCTTGACCCCGGTTGGGTTTCTGAAAAACAATATCTAATTTTATGCCCTGCTCGTTGGCGGATGAATAATTTTATGATAGACACGGAAAAATTGAAAACAATCGATGCCGAAAAAATCTTGAACATCCTCGGACTTCCCTATAAGAGAATCGGATGTAGAATTATGGCACAAGCAGCCTATAGAGGCGAGAACGCCCCCAGTATTTCAATACAGCAAAGATACGGCAAATGGCTCTGGAGAGACTTCGGGGACGGATCAGGAGGAAGCTGGATAGACCTCATTATGTCGGCAAAAAATTTGAATTACATGGAGGCCGTTAAGTTTCTGAACAATATCGAAAATGCGGAAGTGAATACGGATAATTATGGAAAAAATAATTTTTATTTTGGCGGCCAAAATAAAAAGTCCTCCAGTATCGAAATAACCGCTATTGCCGAAATAACCGACGACGGTCTTATAGATTATCTGCGCTCAAGGGCTATATCGTTTATTCCGGACTGGCTTAAACAGATAAACTATTCCGTCATTAAAAATAATAAGACTTATTTAAATTCCGCGGTGGGGATTATAAACACATCTGGCGGATATGCCCTAAGGAACCCGAAGATAAAATTGAATATCGGGGAAAACGCTTATTCTTTATTTGTTACGGATACCCAAAAAGAGCTTGTTTTTATAACCGAGGGAATGTTCGACGGCTTAACGATTGCTGAGAAGATGAGAGAAAGGTTATACGACTTAATAATCTTAAATTCGACGAATAACTTAAATTCAAAAGTAATGGAAATTTTATCCGGTTATAAAAACGTTATCCTTGCCTTGGACAACGACGAAGCCGGGAAAAAGGCCCAGAGCGCAATATTGCGGCAGGTTAAGAACGCAAATATATATAAACTAACCTTTAAGGCCAAAGACTTAAACGAAGCCTTTGTTTTAAAAGAAAAAATAGGAGCCGCCGTATGTCCGTTATAATGCCCATTACTCGGAAACCTGCCGAAAAATCAAAAGTGTTCTGCCCGGTCTCCAAGAAAGAGTCCGACTGTGAACTCACGCAAGGAAGATATTGCGACAAGGGTCTTTCTGAGAAGCTTGAATGCGCCAGTATGTTTGAAACACCAGGTATTTACAATTTAATCCCCCGTGATTCCTTCATGTATAGGTTTATAGAATACTGCAACAAAATAACTGACGCTCCCGATATTTTCGCATTCGGAGCAGGACTTACGGCAATTTCAACCGTTCTCCAGAAAAACGTTTATATGACATGGGCTGGCAGCAGGCTTTATGCGAATATATATATTTTACTAATTATGAAATCCGGCGGGCGGAAAAGCACAGTTTTAAGGGTGGCAAAAAAGATGCTCGAGAAGTTAGACGCGGACGACGGCTCGTTGATTTTTCCGAACGATATAACCCCGGAGGCATTTTACATGGTTGCGCAAAACAGGCCCTACGGAAGTTTCTTCCATGGAGAGTTCGGCGGCTTCCTTAAGAGTCTGGACAGAAATTATAACAAGGGATTTAAAGAGTTCCTGACGGACGCGTTTGACGGATTTTCACAGAAGAAACTGATTAAGGGGCCTAACGGCGGGGGACAACTTTATTGCATTGACGAACCCTCTATCAACATCTTAACCGCCTCCACTTTAGCCTGGGTTTCCGAAAACATAAAAGAGGCGGACAGGCAGAGCGGGTTTATGCAGAGGTTTACCATCTTCTATGCCCAGCAGGACAAGAAGGAAATAGCCCTGCCAACGGCCTCCGTTCTCCCGGACGAACTGATTGAAGAATTAAGAGAGATTTCTGAAATCGAAGGAGAAATTACGCTGTCCGAAGAGGCAAGGGAAATTTACGAGGAGTTTTACCACAGCACGGACGAATCCAAGAAAAGGCAGTCCGAAATATACGGGAGCTTCCAGACGAGGTTATTTACCCTTGTAATAAAAACCGCAATTATCTACTGCGCCATGCGCAGAGATACTGTTATCTCAAAAGAGGACATGGAATATGCGATAGGGCTTAAGCTGATACTGGAAAAATACCTTTATTCCGTTTACGACAGGCTGGTTAAGGATAAAAACCAGGAAACGTTAAATAGAATGCTTAACATCATAAAAGACAACGGCGGAGTTATCGAAAGAAGCAAACTCCTGCGCTATACCCACCTTCTTAAAAGGGACTTCGATAATTTTATTGAAACCCTTATCGAGAGAAAATCCGTTGCCGTCCGCATTGAGAAGACGAAAACCAAATCCGCCGTTCATTACGAAATTATAGGCGATTAACCGGCGCTTATTTAAGTTTGTGAACTTGTGAATTATTTAGTAATATAATATTATAATTTAATAACTATCTATATTTACAGCATATAAATAATTCACAGATTAGTTGTGAAATATTAGGAATTATTGTTAATTATTTAAAGACGGACGGCCAAAAGAAAAAGGTCTTTTTTCTTGGCCGCCTAATGTTTTAAATTTTTCACGGATGGGATTTGTTGAAAAAAACTCGTAATAGCGGCATTGTAAAAGACACGGGTAAATATTTCGCAAATATTTCATAAGTTTTATATGCCACAGAGCCTTATATTTATATGGCATTGCGGCGAATAGTTCGCAAATTATCAATGTTTTTTTAATAATCATTGAAGTCTGAAAATGAAAAATAAAATTGATTTTGATTTGAAAAAAAGTTTAGAAGATATAGAAGATAATAAGATTGTAAGGGGAAAATTAATTAATAGCGCATTATTTCTTCTTTGTTATGATTTG
>JAJXZU010000171.1:0-3080 GCA_021779895.1 bacterium | reverse complement strand
TTCCATAAAATATTTCAGGATTTTTTTTCTTAAATCTTTCGTAAGTATCCCTACCGAACCGAAATCGATTATGCCTATTTTTTCCTGCCCTATGACGAAAACATTGCCGGGATGCGGGTCTGCGTTAAAATATCCTATTATAAATATCTGCTTAAAAAAATGGTTTAGAAATATCTTGAGAATAATCTTATTATCGTAGCCCCTCCTAGACAGCTCGTCTAAATCGCTTACTTTGACGCCTTCAATAAAATCCTCGACTAAAAATCCTTTAGAGGAATACTGCCAGTAAATTTTCGGAATTTCGACGGTATCTTTGTCTAGGTTGGATCTTCTTATTTTTTCGGTATATCCGGCTTCCGACATAAAATCAAGCTCGGATATAATGCTTTTGCTGAATTCTTTAAATAAATCTTCGGCATTTTCGATATAAAGAAGTTCTTTAACCGCCTCTTTTACGATGCGCACTATAAAATATAAGACGTCTATATCGTTTCTTATTATTTTATCTACATTTCTCTTTTTAATTTTTACCGCGACGACGGTCCCGTCTTTTAAAACCGCCCTATGAACCTGCGCTATAGAAGCGGAAGCAACCGGAGTTTCGTCGAACGACTCGAAAACGTCTTCTAAATTATTGCCCGTTTCCGTTCTGAATATTTCCCTGATTTCATCGATTTTGTTAAAATCGATATGAGCATTGTCCTGAAGTTTCCTTAGTTCGACGATATATTTTAAGGGAAGCGTCCTGATTTCCTGAGAAAATACCTGCCCCAGCTTGATAAAAGTAGGGCCGAGTTCTTCCAAAGCGTACCTCAGCCTGATTTCCGGCGGAACATTTTGATAATCGTCAACCGGATAGGTAGTTTTAAGATATTTTCTGAATATAAAAAACTTGGAAAGCCCCACGTTTGTAATAATCTGGTAAAAGCCGTGCTTTGCAAATATCGAAACCACCTTTCTGATGCGCCTTATAGCCCTTACTAATCTTATTATGTCGCCTATTTTCATAATTTATCTATCCTTCAAAAATTTAATAAATCTGAGGTCTATCTCGCGTTTAAGAAGGTCTATGGAATAGACGCTGACGTCTATCGCGTCTCCCATTTTAAATATCTTTCTCGTATGCCTTCCTTTCAGTATTTTAGAAGCGTCGCTGTATTCGTAATAATCGTCCGCAATCGTGGAAACATGGACGAAACCCTGAATAAAAAATCCTTTAATATCCACGAAAAAACCGAAGTTGACGACGTTCGTAATAAACCCTTCATAAACGGCCTGAGAATTTTTTTTCAAAAATTGCATCTTCTTAAAATCTACATATTCCCTTTCCGCGTCGGCAGAGAGCTTTTCCCTTCTTGAAACGGTATTCGACGCAAATTTTAGATATTCTGGGTTAAGCCATTCCGGCATTTTTTTAATATCGCCCGCAACATCTTTTCCGCGTTCGGTTCCCGCCATGTCGCCGTCATCCCCGTATATAATAAAAGCAAGTATTCTGTGCACCAATAGATCCGCATATCTCCTGATAGGAGAAGTAAAATGGGTGTAAGACCTGAGCGCAAGCCCAAAGTGATGGATATTAACAGGAGAATATACGGCAATCCTCATAGACCTCAAAAAAGCCTGCTCCAAAAAAGATGCAAGCGGGGTTTCCTTTAATTTATTCAGCATATTGCGGTAATCCGACGGATTCTCCAAAGAGCCTTTTGGGGCGGGTATTTTAAAATATTTTAATATTTTAAAAAATTCTTTGACTTTCTCTTCGTCCGGCCTTTCATGTACCCTGTAAACGGAAGGAACTTTTTTGGATTCGATAAATTCGGCTACGGCGCAGTTTGCCGTTATCATAAAATCTTCGATTAAATTATGCGCAAAATTTCTAGGCTCTGGAATAACGCTGACAGGTTCATTGTTCTCGTCGAGTTCCACTTTGCTTTTAATCGGGTCGAAATCCAGGCTGCCGTTTTTAGCCCTTCTATCCCTTAAAGTTTTTGCAAGGTTTTTCATGTTTACGAGCATATCTCTTACGGGGAAAAGCTTTTTATCTAATGAATCAAAAAGCTCTGCGTTTTTGCCGCCGTTTATTTTATGCCCTCCGGAAGCGCTTTCTGCCTCCAGCCCCGCAAGATAATTATACACCTCGTTATATGTCAGCCTTCCGAAAGTCTTTATTAACCCCCTGTATATTTTTTTATTTTCCGTTCTGCCCGAAATGACGTCAATATCCATTTCGCAAACCATTACGAAACGCTTTTTTCCAGGAAGAAGACTGCATAACCCGTTTGACAGTTTTTCCGGAAGCATCGGATAAACGCTGCCCGGAAAATATGTGGAATTGCCCCTTTTGAAAGCTTCGGCATCGATGCGGCTTCCGGAGCG
This sequence comes from bacterium, assembly GCA_021779895.1. Classification (GTDB taxonomy): domain Bacteria; phylum SZUA-79; class SZUA-79; order Acidulodesulfobacterales; family Acidulodesulfobacteraceae; genus Acidulodesulfobacterium_A. The sequence goes on along the minus strand of JAJXZU010000171.1, from coordinate 701 downwards.
GACGAAATAAGAGACGTCGGCTATCGCGACGTAAAGCTTATAGATATTTGTTTTCTTGGATGTCTTTAAATAAACGGCGTCGTCAAAGTCTTTTGCGTCCTCTCCGTCTATAGTGACGAAAGGCAGAGCCGTTAAATCGCGCCTGTCTTTTTCTATATTTTTTTCTTCTAAATCGGGAGAAAATTCATCGAGTTCCCTTAGGGCTTCTTCGGCAAAAGATTTATAGATATTATATTTATTGAGAACGATTTCTTCTTCGGCGTCTTTCGATTCTATATTCCCCAATATCTTGTCGATATTGACCATACGGGAAGATAATTCTTCCGTTTCCGGCAAAACGGCGCTTACTATAACGCCGTTTTTTAATTTCCCCTTATCTTTAAACTTATGCATATCGAAATAGAATGAATCGTCGAACTCCGGGGATATAGGGGTCAGAATTGCGATATTTTTTTCAATCCGTATTACGGCTTTGAAATTTTTTAAATTTCTTTTTATTATCCTTATTACCCTGCCCCTTCTGTCTTTTGAAGACGCAGACCGCTGTTTCTTCTTTAAATAATAGGAGCTGTCGGGTATGAGCTGAAGTATGACGTTATCCATGGGAATAGCTCCGGCAATGTCGGAGCCTTTCACGAAAATATCTTTTTCTCCGCCCGTATCGTCGCTGACAAATGCATAATTGCGCTTTTTCGCTACCA
>JAJXZU010000102.1:0-3084 GCA_021779895.1 bacterium | reverse complement strand
CAAAGGCGGCAAAAAAGGAGACGCATTAGGAACGGCAAAAATTGCGGGAATTATGGCGGCAAAAAAAACTTCGGAATTAATCCCTTTATGCCATCCCTTAAATATTGAAAGCTGCGATATTGCTTTTAAGCCTGACGCAAATGAAAATTCTATAACTATAATTTCTACGGTTAAAATATCTGGCAAAACCGGAGTGGAAATGGAAAGCTTGACGTCGGCGTCTGTAGCGGCGTTAACCGTTTACGATATGTTAAAAGCCGTAGATAAATCTATAGAAATATCCGAAATTTATCTGATAAGCAAAGAAGGAGGAAAAAGCGGGCGGTATAAAAGATAAAATTTTATTGCAAATTTTAAAGGTTTATCCTATAATATTTAAAAACTGCATTCCTAAAAAAAGACTATAAAATAGAGGTTATAAATGTTAAAACATGACGTTATTATCGTCGGCGCAGGGCTTGCCGGATTAAGAGCCGCCGTCGAACTTAGAAAAAAAGGGATAGACGCGGTAATAGTGAGCAAGGTTTATCCTACGAGGTCTCATTCCGGAGCGGCTCAGGGAGGAGTTAACGCCGCATTCGACGAAAACGATTCGTGGGAGTCCCATTTCTTCGATACGGTTAAAGGCAGCGATTATCTCGGCGACCAGGATGCGATAGAAATTTTGACGAGCGAAGCTCCCGCCAACATACTCGACCTTCAAAGAATGGGCGTCGTATTCAATAGAAACGACAAGGGAGGCATTGCGCAGAGACCTTTCGGCGGACAGAGTTTTCCGCGTTCCTGCTATTATGCCGATGCGGTTGGGCATATGATGCTCCACGGACTTTTCGACAATGTCCTTAAATATAAAACAAAAATTCTTTATGAATATTTAGTTACCAGTCTGGTTACCGATAACGGAAAAGTCGGCGGAGTAGTCGCTTACGATATTAAAAACGGAAAGTTTGAAGGTATTGCCGCAAAAGCCGTACTGTTTGCTACAGGGGGTTACGGACAGGTATATTCTTCCAATACTAATGCCCTTATAAATACGGGTGACGGGATGGCGGTTTCTATTAAAGCCGGCGTTCCTTTAATGGATATGGAATTCGTCCAGTTTCATCCGACGACCCTTAAAAGCACGGGAATATTGGTTACCGAGGGCGCGAGAGGCGAAGGAGCTTATCTTCTTAATTCTCTCGGCGTCAGGTTTATGTCGAAATATGCTTCCAAGGCGATGGAACTTGCCCCAAGAGACGTCGTGGCGAGAGCCGAACAGACCGAAATCAACGAAGGAAGAGGGGTTGACGGCGCAATACTTTTAGACGTCAGGCATCTCGGCAAAGAAAGGATAATGGAAAGGCTTCCGCAAATAATGCAGTTATCCATAGATTTCGAAGGCGTCAATCCTATTTACGAACCGATTCCTATCAGACCCGGCGCCCATTATTCCATGGGGGGCATTAAAACGGATTATAACGGCAGAACGGTAATCGAAGGCTATTATTCGGCTGGGGAATCCGCCTGCGTCAGCGTACACGGGGCAAACAGGCTTGGAGGCAATTCTCTTCTGGATACCGTGGTATTCGGAAGAAGAGCCGGAATCGATATAGCCGAATATTTAAAAACCGCAGACGAAAGAAAATTCGATGAATCGACTGTCAAAAGAGACGAGGAGGCTTTTGAAAAGCTTAAAAAATCTTCAGGAAAAGAGAGGCACGGTTTGTTAAAATCGGAACTTCAGGAAGAAATGAGAGCAGACGTAGGCGTTTTCAGGGAAGAAAATGCAATGAAAAAAGCTCTAGAAAAAATTATAGAACTTAAAGAACGCGCAAAAAACATAGGCATAGACGATAAATCCAAAACGTTTAATACCGATATAGTCGAGGCATTCGAGTTTAATAATATACTGCTGATAGCCGAAGTTATCGCGAGAGGCGCAATTTTAAGAAAAGAATCGAGAGGCGCGCATTACAGAACGGATTTTCCGGAAAGAGACGACGAAAACTGGCTTAAGCATACATTAGCTACTTTAGACGGCAAAGAGAATATAAAATTCGATTTTTCCGAAGTTGCCGTGACGAAATTTAAACCTCAGCCGAGGACGTATTAAATAGAAAGGGGAAATATAATGGAATTTAAGATTAGGGCATACAGATTTAATCCCGATACCGACGAAAAACCGTATTACAAAGAATATACGGTTGAAGATTATCCGGGCATGACCGTATTAAACGCTTTAATAAAAGTCAAATCCGAATCGGACGGGACTTTGAGTTTCAGAAGGTCGTGCAGAAGCGCTATATGCGGTTCATGCGCCATGAAGATAAACGGCATATCCAAACTCGCCTGTAAAACTCAGGTAAGCCCCGAAATTGAAAAATTCGGCATAATTAATGTAGAGCCTCTTGCAAATATGCCGGTTATACGCGACCTTATAGTCGAACAGGAGAGTTTTTTCGATAAAATTAAAGAAATCAAACCCTATCTTCTGGGACAGAGGGAAGACGAAGGACACGATAATTTTCATGTATTGAAAGAAGGCGAGAAAATAAGCCAGCCGGTATATTATAAATATGAATTTCAAAATCTGACGGGAAATAACGACACTCCAAACTGCATTTTATGCGAGTGCTGTTATTCCGAATGCGGAGGAGTGGTCGGCAACCCCAGATATTTAGGCCCCGCCGCCTTAGCCAAACTATACAGATACTGCGAAGACCCTAGAGACAACGACAAAAACGGCTCCCGTTTAGTTAACGGTTCAAAACCGGACGGAATGTGGGATTGCGTCCACTGCCAGTCGTGTGAAGAATTTTGTCCGAAAGGTATTTCGCCCGTAAAATCTATAGTTAAACTTCACGAAAGAACTATTAAGAATTCTATAACATTTTCCGCAGGTTCAAAACATGTCGTTTCCATAGCCAAGTCTATCGGGGAAACCGGTAGGCTCGACGAAATAAAGGTTGCATTCGATTCCGGCGGAATATCTGGACTTATAAACGATTTACCTATGGCTTTCGGCGCCGGACTAAAAGGGAAAATTCCTCCCCTGAGGCTTAAATTAATAAAAGATATGGACGATATAAGGCTTGCATACAA
>JAJXZU010000157.1:0-3099 GCA_021779895.1 bacterium | reverse complement strand
CTACGGCGTTCATTTAAACATCAACAGCATTCCGGTTAAGGCGGTTAAGGAAAAAATTAAAAATCTGAAAATATTTTATTCTTCACACTCTATAGAAGAAGCTGTAAAAGCGGAAAAAGACGGCGCCGATTTTATTACGTTCAGCCCGGTTTATAAAACAAAAAATCAGGAATTTCAGCATGGGGCGGATATGCTGGAAAGAACCGTACGTTCCGTCAAAATACCCGTTTTTGCTCTCGGGGGCATTAACGAGGATAATCTTTCCGAAATAAAAAAAGCCGGAGCCGGGCATATAGCGGTCCAATCGGGTATATTAAAAAAAGAAGATATAGGAAAAGCCGTTAGAACATTAATCGATATACTCGGCGCAAAGTAAATCGCTGCAGGTAAAATAACGAAAGATAATAAACGTTCTATAAATTAAATATAGGCCGGCAAATAAACCGTTAAATAAATAGGGAATAATATATGGAATATATAAATCAGATAGAAGCCGCAAGGAAAAATATAATTACCGAAGAAATGAAATCGTGCGCCGCGGCCGAAGGCGTTTCCGCCGAAACAATACGCGGCGACATTATGGACGGCAGGACGGTTATAACTAAGAACCGTTTAAGGGATATAAGCCCTCTTGCGGTGGGAAAAGGTTTAAAAACAAAAGTTAATGCCAATATAGGTTCTTCCGGGGACAACCACAGTATCAAAGAAGAATTGGAAAAGTTGTTCGCGGCGATAAGCAGCGGAGCGGATGCCGTGATGGACCTTTCTACGGGCGGAAACATAATAGAATTCAGGCAAAATATCCTTAAAAATTCAACGGTTCCGGTTGGAACGGTTCCGCTTTACGAAGCATTCCAACCTGCCATGGAAAACGGCGGTTCTAGCGGATTAAGTTTTATCGATAAATTCGACCCGGAATATCTCTTTGAAGTCATAGAAAGACAGTGCGAAGAAGGGGTCGATTTTATCACCGTCCACTGCGGGTTGACGTTAAACGCGATAAAAACCATGAATATGCAGACGAGGATTATGGGTATAGTTTCGAGAGGCGGTTCCTTGATTGCCTCATGGATGATAAAAAAAAATAAAGAAAATCCTCTGTACGAAGACTACGGCAGGCTTTTGAAAATAGCAAAGAAAAACGACGTCGTTTTAAGCTTAGGCGACGGATTAAGACCCGGCTGTCTTAACGACGCTACCGACAGGGCGCAGATTACCGAACTCGTGACGCTCGGCGAATTGCAGAAAAAGGCGCTTGAAGAGGGCGTTCAGGTGATGATAGAAGGTCCGGGACACGTTCCTTTGAATCAGGTCGAAGAAAATATAAAATTGGAAAAAAGCCTTTGCAACGGAGCCCCTTTTTATGTGCTGGGTCCTTTGGTTACCGATATAGCGCCCGGTTACGACCACATAACTAGCGCGATAGGCGGCGCGATAGCCGCGGGCGCGGGCGCGGATTTTCTGTGCTATGTTACGCCGGCAGAACACTTAAGGCTTCCGTCCGTATCGGACGTTAAAGAAGGGGTTATAGCTTCTAAAATAGCCGCTCATGCGGGTGATATCGCAAAGGGAATCAAAGGCGCCCTAAATCTAGATATAGAAATGAGTAAAAACAGGCGCGCGATGGACTGGGAAAAACAGTACGAATGTGCGTTAGATCCAGAAAAAGCAAAAGAAATGAGAGCATCTCTCCCCCTTAAAGACGATAAAGTCTGCTCTATGTGTTCTTCCTACTGTTCCATTAAATTAAACGCTTCTTTTAAATAAAATTAATTTATAAACGATAAATCGCAATGGATGAACTCAATAATGAAGTACGGAATATAAACCGAATCATTTCCGAGATTTACGGCGAGTTTAAAAATGCCCGTAAAATCAATTATAATGAACAAGGCATTATAAAATACGATGCTTCCCATATAGACAGGTTCGGTTCGTTCAAGTTTTTTAAAATAAACGGCGAATATATTTTAAAGCCTTTATCCGACGAAAATTCCGCCGTAAAAGAATCCGGCGGAAGCGGCGCAGACGGTTATTCGCTGTCGCTGTCCGATTTTATAGGAATAGACAATATAATCAAAGACGTTTTTCGGAATACTATGAAATTTGCTTCCGGTAAACCTGCAAATAACGTGCTTTTATGGGGCGACAGAGGAACGGGTAAATCTTCGCTTATAAGGGCGCTGGCAAAATCATTCGGCGAACCGCCTTATATAAACAAGATAAAGTTTATAGAAATAGTGGAAGACACGGCTGAGCTGATTTACCAGTTAATCACCGTTATTAAAACAAAACCGTACCGTTTTATATTGATTTTTGACGATATCGCATTCGATGCCGATTCTTTATTTTATAAAAAACTGAAATCCATTCTCGACGGCGGATTAGACGAACTTCCGGAAAATATCATTATTTACGCAACGTCTAACAAGCGCCATCTTACAAAGGAAATATTTTCTGCGGAAAACCACGGCTCAGGCTTCATACATCCCGAAGAAGAAGCCGAAGAAAGCCTTTCGTTAAGCGACAGATTCGGCTTAACATACGGATTATACAGTTTTAACCAGGAAACGTATTTAAAAATAGTTGAATTATATTTGAAAAAATACGGAGTTAAAACATCTTCCGTAGATATGGACGGCATCAGGAAAAATGCCGTAAATTATGCGCTTATTAAAGGTTCGAGGTCGGGAAGAACGGCAAAACAGTTTGCTATAAGCTTAATTAAAGATTAGCTAAGTTCTATAAATATTTTTTCTTGCAAAAATTTTCAAAAGTTATAAAATTTAAATACGATATATTACTAAATTTAAATTAATATTAAATAAAAAGCCGCCAATGTCCGAAATAAAATATTCCGCCGGATACAGGCCGAAAATGTCCATCAAGGCTAAATTAGTCTTGTCGTTTTCTCTAGCCGTTTTAATCCCCCTGATTCTTTTAGCCCTTGCTAATACTTATATATTCAGTAACCAGACAAAAAAAGAAAGCCTTAATAAAGTCAGGATTACGTTAAGCGGGGCGCAGAGGATTTATTATTCGCAGGCAAACCGCCTTAAAAACGGTTTTTTGATAAGCTCTTACAACCCTTATCTTATA
>JAJXZU010000197.1:0-3100 GCA_021779895.1 bacterium | reverse complement strand
GAATACGATGATTGCCCCGGGAAAATCCAACCCGGAAGATATTATAAAAAGCGTGGATAACGGCATTTTCGTAAAAAAAATGGGCGGAGGACAGGTAAATACCATTACCGGAGATTTCGTATTCGACGTTATGGAAGGCTATACTATAAAGAACGGAGTTGCGGGCGGAGCCGTCAGCGGCGCTACTCTTATGGGAAACGGACCGGAGATATTGAAAAATATCGATATGGTGGGAAACGATTTAGGATTCGGAATAGGTACATGCGGAAAAGACGGACAGGGAGTTCCGGTTGCCGATGCCCAGCCTACCCTTAGAATTCCGTCGATAATAGTAGGCGGTAAAAATTCAAAATAACGATAACGGGAATGGAAAGAATAAAAGATTGGAAATCATACCAAAAAACGCTCAATAAAAGAAAAGGCAAAAAAAATAAATTTATTAGTCTTATAAAATATACAGCAATAATTATATTTATAGTTTTACTTTTTTACGGATTTTCGTCGCTTTACTTTTACGGGAAAACGGTTTTTTTCGCCGCAAATAAAAAAGTGCGGGGAACGGGAATCAGGCCCATAGTTTTTATTAGAGACGGCTTGACGGGCAAAAAATTTTCTAATTTCGATATCGCCGATGTTAAATCGGCCGGTTCGCTAAAGAAATATTTCAAATATAACCCTCCTGTATTTAAAACCATTCTGGATGGCCGTTATGTTCAAAAAATAGGAGGCTATACCGTAGTTTACACGCTTGACCCGGCGGTGCAAAAAGAAACCGAAAAGATTTTTAAAGAATATTCGGTTCCTTTCGGGGTTTTAGCCGCCGTAAATCCCGATACGGGAGCGGTGCTGGGTTTTGCGTCATATTCTCATAATAAAAGCAAAACCGATGAAATTTCTCCTCTTATCGCTTATCCCTCAGGCTCGTTAGTCAAAATAATAACCGCTTCCGCCGCGATAGAATCAAAAGGCTTTTACCCGGGATTTAATATTTGCTTTAACGGAACGATGTATGGGACGGATAAGGCGTATTGGAAGCAGAATATAGGTACGGGGTCGAATACTATATCCTTTAAGCAGGCTTTTGCAAAATCGTGCGACGTGGCTTTCGGCAAAGTTGCGGGATATTATGTAGGCAGGAAATTATTAACAGATTATTTTAACAAATTTTATTTTAACAAAAAAATACCTTTTATTTTGGGTCTTCATAAAAGCAAAGCCTATATTCCAAGAAAATTTTATCAGTTAGAACTTACGGGGGCAGGCTTCAAAAACGTAAAAATGACGCCTCTCCTTGCTGCGTTAATCGCAGGTTCCGCGGTCAACGGAGGTAAAATAGTCGAACCCTATATAATAAAAGAAATTATATCTTCATCCGGTAAAGTAGTATATATACATAAAGAACCTAAAGTCCTAAACGTTCCGATAACGGTTAAAACGGCGGCGGTTTTAAAGCGGATGATGATAGCGACCGTCACTAAAGGGGTAGCCCATGCCGATTTTTACAACACGGCGGGAAGATATATGCTTCCCGGGGTTATTGCCGGAGGCAAAACGGGAACGATATCCGGCAATAATCCTCAAGGGCTATATCAATGGTTCGCGGGGTTCGGCGAGATGAAAGGGAAAAAAATAGCGTTGTCCGCCCTCGTAATAGAAAACCCGGTCTGGAAGATAGAAGGCGGCGGGGTAGCCGAAAAAGCCCTTTTCGGATATTTTTTCTGATATAATATAGTATAAAATAATTATATATTAAGGAGCTGAATATGGCAAAAATTATTCCGTTTGAATATTTTGAAGAGGTTTTGGAACATTCTGTGTCTAATATGAGAAGGATTAAAAAAGAGCTTGGACTTGCCGAAGATATAGTCTCTATCGACTATGTGGGGCTGACAATCCTTAATATAGCAAAATACAACGACGATTTTATAAAAACTATCGGAGGAGTCTTGAGAGACTCGGATGTCGTATCGGTTAAAAATAATTTTGTCTATTTATTTTTACCCGGAACCGATTTTGAAGGCTCGATGAATATAATAGGCGATTTCAAAGAATTTTACGAGGATGCTTTCGACTATATAGTTTCCGCGACCCTGCTGAAAGATTTAAAAAGCGTAAAAGACGTAATGGCTGAATTAGATAAACTTGCGCTGGATAAAGGTTGGAAGGTATAGCTTCATATAAACGCAACAAAAATTTAACGCAACCGTAATATATCCTTCATAATTCTGAAACAATATTCTTTTATAATAATATGTAAGTAAAAAATATTAGCATAAAAGGATATTGCTTAATGATAACCTCTCTTAATAGCGCTACTTTCATCGGCATCGACGCGGTTTTAGTAAATGTAGAAATTTTTATAGCTAACGGCATACCCGGCATTATGATTGTGGGTTTACCCGACGTTTCGACTAAAGAGGCAAAGGATAGGGTTAAAGCCGCGATAAAAAATTCCGGTTTTGAATACCCGGTTAAAAAGATTACTATAAATCTGGCTCCCGCAGATTTAAGAAAAGAGGGTCCCCTGTTCGACCTGCCGTTCGCTATAGGAATACTAATCTCCGCCGGTTTGATTAAATGTGCGTTAAATTTAAACGATTATATTATTGCCGGAGAACTTTCCTTAAACGGCAAGATAAAGAAAGTTAACGGCGTAATAGCTCTCGGCATACTTGCAAAAAAATTAAATAAAAAACTTATAATTCCTTATGAAAATATAAATTCTGCAAAGTTTCTTGGAGCCGGTTTTCTTGCCTTCAGCCATTTAAAAGATATATGCGCTTTTATTTCAGGTATACGGCCGGATGAAACTGCCGCCGACGCTAAAGACGGCACGGTTTATATTCATAGCCCCGAAGACGGCGGCGCGCTGCCGTCTTTCGAAAGGATTATTTCCGGTATAAACAATAATGAAAGGAACGGAGAAAATTATCCGGATTTTTCGGATATTAAAGGGCAGGAGCTGGCAAAAAGAGCAATAGTGGCGGCTGTTTCGGGACATCATAATATTTTAATGATAGGGCCTCCAGGCAGCGGAAAAACAATGTTGGCTCAAAGCATTGCAGGGATTCAGCCCGCTCTATCGCTTGAGGAATCCATC
>JAJXZU010000006.1:0-3111 GCA_021779895.1 bacterium | reverse complement strand
CGATACGAAAATTAATACTATATATATGAAATAAAAAAGTTTTGCCTCGCTGAAACGATGGTTCAAGCTGTGCCTATATCCCCAAGTTTCTCCCGCCGCCCAAGTAAACGCCATAGACACTACGAAAGCCGCCAGAAGGCTCGAACTGTAAAGGCCTACGGCAAACAAAGCCCCGGCATATTTTCCGGCTAAAGGTATTAAGGACTGGCCTATAGCTTTTGCGGTTGACGGGACTATATGGGCTTTATACAAAGTCGCGGCGGTCATAACTATAACCGCTATCATAAGAACCTGCGTCGCGATGCTTCCTATAAGCGTATCCGTTTCCGCCAGCTTAACGTCTTTTTTACACAGATTTTTATCGACCGTAGCGCTTTGCTGATAATAAATCATCCACGGCATTATAACCGCTCCGGCGTTTGCAGCTACAAGCCATATATAATCTTTATTGCCGAGCGGCTGCGAACCGAACAGCCCTTTGAAAACAAGCTGATGATAATCCGGATGCGCAAAAATAGCGGCCGGTATAAATACGAATCCGGTAAGAGAAAAAATAAGGGCGATATTCTCCGCCTTGCGGTAGCTTCCAGTAAAGACTACAAACAAAAGGATTAAAAAACTGACGCCGACGCTAAAAACTTTAGGTATGCCGAATATCTCTCCGCTCGCCGCAATACCGGAAAATTCCGTAATAAGAGCGGAAAATACGACGAGAAACAGGGTTATCGTAGCAAATGCCGCCCATTTACTGCCGTAATATTCTTTTATAAGTTCTCCGTGCCCTTTTCTCGTGACGCAGCCAAGCCTCGACGTCATAGACTGTATTAAATATAAAATAGGGATAAGAAGTATCTGCAGAGGTATAAGCTTATATCCCCACTGGGCGCCCGAAACGCCCGCCGTAGTGACGGAACCGGCATCCATATCGGCAATCATAACGACGAAACCGGGACCCAGCACCTTAAAAAAATGAAGCCCCCTATATAGCGAACGCTTGTTAAATATTGAGAACCTGCCTCTTCCTCTCCTTCTGTTCCGTTCTTTCCCGCGGTACGGATTTTCTTCTGAAGAATTTTGGGACTTTAACGGAACATTTTCCATAATTTTTAGCGGGCCTTTTAAGTTAAAAAATTAATATTAATGATAATAAAAATCATTATCATTATAATATGAAAAAAATACTGCGATGTCAAGCGTTTTTTAATATCCCGGTGAAACCTGCAGATTAAATAGAAAGCAATCGCGGAATACGCAAACCGAAATTAAACTATATCGTTCTTTAAAGCGTCTCCGGTTGCCGCTACCATAGGATGTAGGGAAGGGGTCAGCCTGGGCTGGCTTCCGAATTGCATAGTGGCTATGTCCGTAGCAGTCGCATGCATCTGAATAGCGAGACCTATAGTATTGACTAATTCTCCCGTGGTAGAACCGCCCGTAATTTGACCTCCGAGCAGCTGCAAAGAATCTTTTGAAAATATTAAACGGCAATATATTTCGACGGTACCGGGCATCGAAGCCGGATGGTGGTCGGGGAGCCTCGATTCTCCTATAAGAATGTTGAATCCTTCGGCAACGGCCTGAGCTTCCGTCAAACCTGCTACTCCGAAAGCAAGTCCGTCGATTTCGCTTGAGTAAACAGATACCGACCCAGCATTATATCTGGATAAGCGCAGATTAAACAAGTTCATGCCCGCTATCCTGCCTTCTGCCGCCGCCGCGGAAGCAATCATGGAATGATTTGCCTTTCTGGTAAAAAAATCCTGTTTATGAGCGCAGTCTCCTACCGCAAATATTTTATTATCTTCCCGGGTTCTCTGAAATGCATCGACCCAGACTCCTCCAGACCTTGAAAGCGTTAATCCCATTTTTTCGGCAAGTTTTACGTTAGGCCTTACTCCTATGGCAATTAATACGGCATCGACTTCAATATCGTCTTTATCTTTTATCGCAAGTCCTTTTACGTTTTTGCCGGACCCGTCGGACAAAATTTCTTGAACCTGAGAGTTTGTGTGTATTTTAACCCCCCTCGATTTCAATATTTCTTCGATTCTGACGCAGACGTTTTTATCGAACGAAACCTGAAGAAGATTAGGAAGCATTTCTATTATATGCACTTCTATGCCTAATTTCCTAATTTCGTCGGCAAACTCCACGCCTATGAATCCGCCGCCTATAATAGCAAGCCTTTTAACTTTAGGGATAAGGTCGTTAAATAAGCTTTCCAAATAGTTATAATCTTTTTGTATAGTAAAAACGCCTTTAAGCCCGGTGCCTTTAATATTTGGAATAAAATTTTCTCCTCCCATCGCCAAAACAAGCCTGTCGAATTTAATTTCGGTAACTTCTTTTGAATTTTCTATTTTATCCGGTTTGTTTTCAAAAGGACGGTCTTCCGGTATTGCTTCCATATAGGCCGTGCGGCTTTTTACGTTTATATCTATAATATTCCCGATTAACAGTTCGCCGCCCGCGGCAACTAAAGGGAGTCTTCCGGCCATGTCTTCGTCGGTTCCGTGAAGCGTTCCGAAAATATACGGAATTCCGCAAGGAATTACGGCGTCGAATTCCCTTCTAACCACAAGAACTTTTTTATCTGGCCAGAACTGGGCGGCGGTTATTCCGGTCATCATTCCTGCCGGCCCTCCGCCTACGATAAGTACGTCAGCCGTTACCGCCTTAACCGTTTTAATATCCATATAAATTTTCTTCATATAATTATATCTTAAGTTATATCATACAAAAATGTTAAAATATTTTTTAGAAATTTTTATATATTATCGGGTTTCTTCGACTTCATATTTTCCGGGCTTATACCCGGCCTCTTCAACGGCGGATTTTACCGCTTCTACCGGCGTATCGTCTTTAGCGGTAATATACGACGTATTTTCCTTTAAGCTTGTATTTACATCCGTAACCCCGTTTACCGATTTTACGAATTTATCGACCCTTGCGACGCAGTGTTCGCAGGTCATACCCCCGACTTCTATTTTTATCTTTTTCATTGAAATCCTCCGATATATTCTATATTTTATTATATTTTATTACGGTTTTTACGATATTTATATATTACCATATCTTATGGTAATATATAAATATGGATTTATTCGACAA
>JAJXZU010000070.1:0-12326 GCA_021779895.1 bacterium | reverse complement strand
CGAATTTTATTCCGGTATAAAACCAGTTTTCGACATAAAGGACAACGGAATTAAAATAGCCGTAATAGGTTCGGGTCCGGCAGGTTTAAGCTGCGCGTATTATCTTCGTTTGATGGGGTACAGCCCCGTTATATTCGAGGCCCTTTCCGTATTAGGCGGAATGATGACCGTAGGCATTCCCAGATACCGCCTTACGCAGGAAATATTGGATAAAGAAATAGGCTATATACTTTCGGCCGGCATAGATTATAAATTAAACAAAAGATTAGGCGCAGATTTCGGCATAAAAGATTTATTTAACGACGGATTTAAAGCGGTTTACCTCGCCGTCGGCGCGCATAAGGGGCAGAATATAGGTCTGCCCGGAGAAAACGATAATTTAAAAGGTTTTTATGAAGGCGTAAAATTTTTAAGAGACGTTGCTCTGGGAAATAAAGTAGAAACCGGCAGGAAAATTATTATAGAAGGCGGCGGCAACGTTGCTATGGATTGCTGCAGGACGGCGGTAAGATTGGGATATAAAGAGGTAGTAGTCGCATATAGGAGGGCAAGGGAGCAGATGCCCGCCGCGCCTTACGAAATAGATACGGCTATAAAAGAAGGAGTAAAGTTCGAATTTTTAACTAATCCCGTGAGCATAATCCAAGAAAACGGCAAAGTTAAAGGACTTACATGCGTTAAAATGAAACTTGGAGACCCAGATTCCAGCGGCAGAAGAAGTCCCGTGGAAATTCCTGGGAGCGAATTCGATATAGACTGCGATTCTTTTATAATGGCGGTAGGCCAGATTTCCGAGCTGGATTTTTTAAAAGATACCCCAGACGTTAAAACTACAAAATGGAAGACGATTGCCGTTGACGAATATACTCATATGACGGATATGCCGGGAGTTTTTGCAGGCGGAGATGCGATGACCGGACCCGTAAGCATAGTCGATTCCAACAGAGACGGTAAAAATGCGGCGCGAAGAATAGACGAATATATCAGGACGGGCGCTTTCAATATAACCGATGATGATATCTTTGAGAAACTGCTCATGAAAATAGGCGTGTACGACAAAAAAGAAATAATAGACTACCCTGACCTTCCTGCCGGCAACCCGGCCGCAAAGCAGGTCGAGGAGCCGGTCGAAAAACGCGTGTCCGATTTTTCCGAAGCCGAAAAAGGCTTTACTTCCGACGACGCCGTTTACGAAGCCGTAAGATGCATGAGGTGTTATATGCTTATGCTTGTTAAATTCGAAGATTGATAATTCAGGGAAATAAATAATGGATATAGAGATAACTATCAACGATAAAAAAATGATAACCAAAACCGGGCTTACGATACTCGAAGCCGCTTCTCAAGCCGGCATTAAGATTCCGACCCTTTGTTATCTTAAGAGATTAAGGCCTATCGGTTCCTGTAGAATCTGCTCGGTTGAAGTTAAAGGCATAGAACATCCAGTACCGTCCTGCGTAGCAAAGGTAAAAGAAGGCTATGAAATCTATACGGATACGGAAAAAGTCTGGAATGTCAGAAAAGAGGCATTATCGCATCTTCTTTTAGACCACCCGCTCGACTGTCCCGTATGCGATAAATCCGGATATTGTATGCTGCAGGATTTATCTTTTGAATTCGGGCTTACAAAACAAAAAAATAAAAAATTATATCCCGACAGGACGAATATATTTAAAAGCGAATATATAGAATATACGGCAACGCGTTGCGTTTTATGTTCCCGTTGCATAAGAGTATGTTCGGATATGTACGGGAATCCTTTTTACGAAATTAAAGGAACCGGTTACGACAGTTATATAGGATTGAGGCACGAAGACAAAAACCAATACGGCGGAAAACCTGCGGGCAGTTCTTTTATAGAAGATAAAACGAAAACCGATATTTTAAAATGCTATTATTGCGGAAACTGCATAGAAGTATGTCCAGTAGGCGCTCTCATTTCAAAACCGTCGAAATTTAAAGAAAGATACTGGCAGGAATCCCCTTTTTCGTCCGTTTGCGATAAATGTTCGGCAGCATGCAGAATAGAATATTACAGATATGCCGGCGAGGAATCTTTAGTTAGGACGGAATCTTTGTTCGGCGGATATTTGTGCAGGCAGGGGTTTTTCTATGAAGGCATAGGAAAAAATGACGGATATTATATTTCGTCGCCTTATATTAAAAAGAAATCTATGCCGGAGGAAACCGCCTTCGAAAATGCTTTAAACGAATTTGCGTTAAGGATTAAAAATATCTCCGAAAAAGGCGGAATGGATAATACGGCTGTTTTAGTATCTCCGAATGTTTCCGTAAACGACGGTTTCGCCATAGCCGGATTCGTAAAAAATATACTTAAGCCTGCATATTTCGATATTGCGGAACCTGAATTCTACAGGATTAATCTCGATAAATTCAACAGGGTATTTAAAGGAGAAGAATCTTTCGATATCAAAGCGTTGCAGAATTCCGAAATTATGCTTTATATCGGTAATATAGAAGACGAGATTCCGTATGTTTCTTATAATATTATGAAAGCGCACAGAGAACACGGCGGCAAACTTTTATTAATAAATATAAAAAAAAATACGGTTCCTTTTTTATCCAGATTCGAAGATATTGCGTATATCAGAAAAGATATAGATATATCCTCTTTTCACGATTTTCTGGCGGGATTAAGGTCGGATATTTATGTTCACGGGTCTAAAAAAGACGATGAAATTGCGGAAAATATGCTTAAGGCAGATTCGGTTTCCGTTATATTGGGCGACGGTCTTTTATCGGCATACGATATGGGCGCCGACATTTTAATATTGAAAGAAATCGTAGAATTTTTAAGAGACGAGCAGAAGACTTTATACGTTTATCCTCTGATTAAGCCTTTCAATTACAGGGGGCTGGTAAAAGCCGGAGTCAATCCGGAAAGCGGTTTTTCGGGCTTCGGTTTGATAAATTCGGGATTAAACGGCGGCAAAATTAAAAACATGATATATATAGGCGATTCCGCTAACGGCCCGGTTTTTAAGGATATAGCCAAACATGCGGCAAATATGGAATTTTTAACTGTTTTTTCTTCAAAAGCCGGCATGCTTTCGACGATGGCGGATATTGTAATACCCGTTAAAGACTTTCTTGAAAGCAGAGGCTCTATTTATGAAAATTTCGAAGGTAAAATAATCGGAATAAACAACGAGTTCAATTTGGGAGAGTACAGGCAAGATATTCCCTCTATCCTGCTCGAAATTTCAAACAGGCTCGGACACTCTTTTAATTATTATATAAAAGATGAATTGGCGCGCTTTATAGATTCATTTAAAACAAAAGATATGATATATTATAATAAAATTAAAGCCAGAAGTAATTTTTACTATAACGATAAAACTAAAAAATTTTATTAATTAAAGATATTATAAAATATGATGTTTTGGCTTATTGCGGATATTATTAAAATTTTAATCGTTTTTGCCGGGCTTTTGGGCGCCGCCGCATATCTCACTCTTTTAGAGCGCAAGATAGCCGCCAGAATACAAAACAGGATGGGTCCTATGGAAGCTGGATTCCATGGATTATTACAGCCGATAGCCGACGGGATAAAACTGTTTTTTAAAGAAGATATTATTCCTGCAGGCGCTAATAAATTTTTATTTCTTTTAGCTCCGATAATCGTGGTTATTCCCGCCTTGACCACTTTCGCGGTTATCCCTTTCGGCGCGCCGGTAAAGATTATGGGGCATATAGTTCCTCTTCAGGTTGCCGACGTGAACATAGGGGTACTTTTTATTTTGGCGTTAACATCGCTTGGCGTTTACGGAGTGGTGCTGGGGGGGTGGGCGTCTAACAGTAAATATTCTTTGCTCGGAGCTGTAAGGACTGCCGCGCAGATGATAAGCTATGAAGTCGCCCTTGTTCTTTCTATCGTGGGCATAATAATGATTGCCGGAGATTTAAGCCTTGCGAAAATAGTTTCCGAACAGTCGCATATGTGGTTTATAGTATATCAGCCGGCGGGGTTTATAATCTATCTTATAGCATCTACCGCGGAAATGAACAGGGTTCCTTTTGATTTAGGAGAAGCGGAAGGAGAGCTTGTCGCAGGATTTCATACGGAATATTCCAGCATGGAATTTGCGTTTTATTTTATCGGCGAATATGCACAGATGGTGGTTAACAGCGCAATAATAGTAACGTTGTTTCTTGGGGGATGGCAGGGACCTTTTCTTCCCTCGGTTTTATGGTTTTTAATCAAAGTTTTTTTTGTAATACTTATATATCTATGGCTCAGGTGGACGTATCCCAGGCTCAGGTACGACGAGCTTATGGATCTCGGGTGGAAATTCCTGTTGCCTTTGGCTTTAGCAAATATCATAGTTACCGGTTTTATAATGATTTTATTAAACAGGTAAAAAACGGAAAAGATATGAATACCGAAAAACAGGAAAATTCGATTATAGAAATTTCTAAAAATTTTTTAGTAGGGCTGAAAACGACTATTAAAACTTTTTTTCGCAAACCCGTGACGTTTCAATATCCGAAAGAAAGGCTTACTATAGCCGAACGGTTCAGGGCTTTTCCTCATCTTAACGTTAACGGGGACGGCTCTTTAAGGTGCGTAGCATGTTTTTTATGCCAGACCGTATGTCCCTCCGAAGCTATTAAAATAAAATCCGGTTACGTAGATTACGGATTCGAGCATGAACTTACGGAAAGGCAAAAACATAATCGCAGCTTGGATAAGCTTAAAGCGGGAACGTTCAATGACGGAAGGCGGCATCCGTCGTCATTCGAGATAGACCTGCTAAGATGCATCTGCTGCGGATACTGCGAAGAAATCTGTCCGGAAGAAGCTATAAGCATTGGCAGCGATTACGAAGTCGCTTTTTATACCAGAGACGAAGGAATTTACGGAATAGAAAAATTAATAAAATCAAGGTAAATTTAGAATTTTAAAAATATTAAATAAAAGAGGATAACTTTGGAAGCGCTTTTTTATGTTTTTTCTTTTATCGCTATTTTTTCGGCTTTAATGGTCGTAACGATGAGAAATCCGCTTACGTCGGCGCTCTATTTAGTCCTATGCTTTTTTGCGCTTGCCGGTTTTTACGTAATTTTAGATATGCAGTTTCTCGCGGCCATGCAGATACTTGTATATGCCGGCGCTATAATGGTTCTCGTGGTTTTAGTCATTATGCTGCTTAATATTTCGAGAATAAAAAATATCGGGTCGGACTTGCATCAAAAAATTATCGGGGGGCTGATTTCGTTAGTTTTATTTGCCGAAATAGCTCTTTATATAATCAACGGAGCGCAAAAGAAACCCACGGGTATTTTTACCCGCGCTCTAATTAAAAAAATCGGAAATACTCAGATTATAGGGGAATTTTTATTTACGGAGTATATGCTGCCTTTCGAGATTGCTTCTATCCTTTTATTTGTGGCAATAATAGGCGCTTATTTATTTGCTAAGAAAAAATATTAAATTTTAATTGCAGGCGCATAAACTTATGAACAACTATTTGATAGTGGCGAGCATAATTTTCTGTATCGGAGCTCTCGGAGTAATCGTAAGAAAGAATTTAATAGTCGTTTTCATGAGCTTAGAACTTATGTTCAATGCCGCTAATCTGGGGTTTGTAGCCGTGTCTAACCGCCTAAACCTGATTTCCGGAGATATATTCGTGATTTTCGTTATAGTCGTCGCCGCGGCGGAGGCGGCAATAGCTCTGGGCATAGCGATTGCTTTTTACAGGGAAAAGGGAACGGTAGATATCGATAAGGCAAACGAATTGAAAAATTAAAACTTAAAGGTAATCGTTTACAATGGATTTAAAAATATTAATCACGTGGTTAATTCCTTTATTTCCGCTTTCCGGCTGGCTTTTATGGGGTTTGTTCGGAAAGTATTTTAAGGGTTTATCCGGATATATCGCCAGCGGTTTTGTAATAGCCTCTTTTATTTTATCCGTCGTTCTTTTCTTTATAGTCGCCTATTCCCACGGATTTACGGATACACTGTACCCTTGGGTTTATGCCGGGATATTTAAGACCGGCGTATCGGCTGTCATAGACAGGCTTTCGGTAATTATGCTCGTTATGGTTACCGGAGTAAGCGCGCTGGTTCATATATATTCCATAGGATATATGCAGGGCGATAAAGGTTTTTCCAGATATTTTTCGTTTTTGAACCTTTTTGTTTTTTCGATGGTAATGCTCGTAATCTCGAATAATCTGCTTCTTTTATATGTATTTTGGGAGGCGGTCGGGTTCTGCTCTTATATTTTAATTGGATTCTGGTATGAAAAAAAATCCGCTTCCGATGCCGGGAAAAAAGCCTTTATAGTTAACAGGATAGGGGATTTCGGATTTGCGGTAGGCATTTTCCTCTTATTCGCAACGACCAAAACTCTTAACTATGAAGCCGTATTTGCGGCTGTTCCGTCCATACCCGCTTATACGACGACGATTATAGCTTTGCTTTTATTTGCAGGAGCCGTAGGAAAATCGGCCCAGTTTCCTCTGCATGTATGGCTGCCCGACGCCATGGAAGGACCTACCCCGGTCAGCGCCCTTATCCATGCGGCGACGATGGTTACCGCGGGAGTATATATGATTGCGAGATTTCATGTTATATTTTCTTATTCCCCCGCCGCCTCCGAGGTCGTGCTTGCAATCGGAACGTTTACCGCATTCTTTGCCGCGTTCATAGCCCTTACGCAGTTCGACATTAAAAAAATTATCGCGTATTCTACCGTAAGCCAGCTTGGATATATGTTTATGGCGGTAGGAATAGGTTCGTACACCGCCGGCATATTCCATCTGATTTCCCATGCGGTTTTTAAAGGCCTGCTGTTTTTGACCGCCGGAAGCGTGATGCACGGACTTTCCGGAGAACTTGACCTGAGAAAAATGGGCGGATTATATACAAAAATGAAGACCACCGCTATTACGTTTATAGTAGGCGGACTTGCATTATCCGGCATACCTCCGTTTTCAGGTTTTTTCTCGAAAGACGCCGTACTTGCCGATATTTATAATAAAGGTTTTTATTTTGCATGGGTAGTAGGCGAAATAACCGCATTAATGACGGCCTTTTATATTTTTAGATTAATTTTTCTCGCATTTTTCGGGGAATCTAAGCTCGATTCCGGCAAACATGCGCATGAATCTCCGAAAATTATGACTATACCTATGATTATACTGGCGGCTTTTGCCGTAATAATAGGATTTCTCGGAATACCCCCATTTAACGATTCTTTGTTTTATAGTTTTTTGCATACGGATTTTAAAAATGCCTATAATTTCGCTCCTTTCGTAAACGATACTCCGTGGTACGCGCTTAGCTTTATATCGGTATTAGCGGGGTTGTCGGGAATATATATAGCCTATATTTTATATATAAAAAAATCGGTTGACCCCGAAAGAATCAAGTCTATTTTTAAGCCGGTCTATATGTTGTCGTATAACAAAGTTTATATAGACGAGATATATAATTTTTTAATCATAAAACCGTTGCTTGTATTTTTTGATTTCTTATGGAAAGTTATAGACGTAAAAGTTATCGACGGCGCGGTTAACGGAATAGCCGGCGCATTTGCGGTTTTTTCCGTTAAAGCGAGGAAAATTCAAAACGGAATGTTGATGAGTTATATTTTAACGCTTTCAATAGGCGCAGCGGCGCTTCTTTTTTATTATTTTATCAGATAAAATTACGAACTTAAGGAATATAATCATATGGATTTTTTTATCAAACATCTGCTGTCTGTATTAATTTTTTTTCCGGTCGTTTCTATTTTTTTATTGCTTCCGGTGAATAAAAAAAATGAGTGGCTCTTGAGAAACCTTTCTACCTTTTTATCTTTAGTAGAATTTATTTTCTCTCTTTATCTTTTTATTTATTTCAGGCCTAACACTTATAAATTTCAGTTCGTAGAGAAATTTAACTGGATTCCTTCCTTCGGCGCATCGTATTTCCTTGGAATTGACGGAGTCAGCCTTTTTTTGATATTATTGACGACGCTTTTGACTTTTGTTTCTCTGTTGTCAAGCTATAGATACATAAAGGCGCATGTGAAAGAATTCGTTATCCTTATGCTCCTGTTGGAAACCTTTATGCTCGGAACTTTTGCGGCCTTAGACGTCCTGCTGTTTTATCTTTTCTGGGAATTTATGCTGATTCCGATGTATTTTATTATAGGTATGTGGGGTACGGGAAACAGGGTTTATTCAGCGGTCAAGTTCGTCCTTTATACGCTTTCGGGTTCGCTGATAATGCTTTTCGGGCTTATTTATATATTTATAATGCATTACGACCAGACCGGCAATTTTACCTTTAATATATTAAGATTATACAATACGCATATTTCGGACGGCCTTCAGTTGATTTTATTTATAGCTTTATTTTTAGGTTTTGCTATAAAAATACCGCTTTTTCCTTTTCATACATGGCTTCCCGATGCGCATACCGAAGCTCCGACTGCCGGAAGCGTCATTCTTGCAGGAGTTTTGTTAAAATTCGGCGTTTACGGTTTTTTCAGATTTGCTATACCTCTTTTACCGAGGGAGGCTTTTGCCCTTGCGCCTTTCGTGATTGCCCTAAGCGTTATAGGCATTCTTTACGGAGCGTTTGTTTCGATAGTACAAAAAGATTTAAAAAGATTAGTCGCTTTCTCCAGCGTTTCCCATATGGGCTTTATAATGCTGGGCTTATTCGCGATGTCCGCAATAAGCATAGACGGTTCCGTTATCCAGCTTCTAAACCATGGAATAGCTACCGGAGCGCTTTTCCTGTTCGTCGGAATGCTTTACGAAAGAATGCATACAAGGCAGATTAAAGATTTCGGCGGCATAGCGAAAAAAGCTCCTATATTTACCGCGTTTTTTATGATTTCCGTTCTGGCGTCGGTAGGGCTTCCGGGGTTGAACGGATTTATAGGAGAGTTCTTAATATTAGTCGGCGCTTTCCGCAGTTATCCGGTATTGACGATTATTGGCGCAAGCGGTATTATTTTTGCCGCCGTTTATTTATTATGGATGTTTCAAAGAGTTATGTTTCAGGACGTTACCAATCCTGCGGCGGAAAATTTCGAAGATATGAATTTGAGGGAAATTATTACGGTTTTGCCTTTGATTATCCTGATGTTTTTGATAGGATTTTATCCTATGCCGTTTTTGGAAAGAATCGACCCTACCGTTTTACATTTTTTATCCGCGATAAATCACCATAAGACTGTTTATAATTTAATTAAGTTAAAAACGGGGTTGTCAAATGCATAATATGCCTTTAATATACGGAATGAATTTCTTGGAAAAGAGTATGCTTAGCATTATACCCGAAACGGTAATTATAATATTTGCCTTTATGGTTCTTTTTCTTGCTTTTTTTGAAAAACTTGCTAAGAGAAAAAATTCTTATTATCTTTCTTTAATAGGGATAGGTTTTTCCATTCTCTACGTATTGATGCTTTCGGACAGGAATATATACGGTTTTTACGGGTCGGTAGTGTTTAACGGCTTTGAAGTATTTTTATTTATAGCTATTCTTTTTTCGGGTATGTTTACGGTTTTAATGTCGAAAGATTATATTGAAAATTCCGGAATGCCCGCGCCCGAATATTACAGCCTGATTCTTTTCGGTCTTTCGGCGATGATGTTTTTAGTATCGTCGAATAATTTGATAATGGTTTTTTTATCCATAGAATTTATGTCTATATGCGCTTATATACTTACTGGATATATTAAAGGCGATACGAGAAGCACCGAAGCCGCGCTTAAATATTTTGTACTCGGCGCTTTCGCGTCGGCGTTTTTACTTTTCGGGGCGGTTTTTATTTATGCGGCTACGGGACATTTAAACCTATACGCCATACATTCTTTCTTAGAAAATATTTCTTATGCAGGTTCGAATAAAGCCGTCGGCGGCATTGGAATTAAAATATATATTTCAGCCGGGCTGATTATGTTTTTAGTCGGTCTGGCTTTTAAAATGTCCTTATTTCCGTTCCATTCATGGACGCCGGACGCTTACGACGGCGCTCCCACGCCGATAACGAACTTTATGGCGACGGGAATAAAGCTCGCAGCTTTTGCGATTTTTTTGAGAATTTATTCGCTTATTTATAATTTTAATATTATGAATTTTAACGATATATTATGGCTTCTTGCGGTTTTTTCTATGACGTTCGGAAATATAGCCGCTCTTTTATCTTCAAATATAAAAAGACTTCTTGCATATTCATCTATTGCTCAGGCGGGTTATATTCTTGTAGGTATTATAGGAGGGGGGTTTTACGGCTATTCGGGAACGCTGTTTTATCTGCTGTCGTACATCTTTATGACGGCAGGAGCTTTTGCCGTTGTAGTCATATTCGAAAATTCGGATATAATTTCTTTAGATATTAAAAGATATGCGGGAATAGGATATAAATACCCCTTCATCGCCGCCGCCATGTCGTTTTTTTTATTATCGTTTGCCGGAATACCCTTAACCTCTGGATTTATGGGGAAATTCTACGTATTTTCTTCCGCGGTTAAATCCGGTTATAACTGGTTAGTCTTAATCGCTCTTTTAAACAGCGCTTTTGCGGCATTTTATTATATTAAGATAATCGTTAAAATGTATATGCCCGATAAAGAGCCTGCAAGCCCGCTTTTGAATTCTTCGGGCGATAATTTAGGAATTATTAGCGGCGCAATCGACGACGGATTAATGCTCACGATTATAATTTGTTTAATTTTAACCCTTCTTATGGGAGTGTTTCCTCAAATATTTATAAATTTTGCGAATAATTCCGCCGATTTATTATGGAGAATATAACTTATTATGCCCCCGCAAAGATTAATTTTTCCCTAAGGATAGGCAGAAAAGAGCCGGCCGGTCTCCATAAAATTCATTCCCTTATGAGAAGAATCGGTATAACCGATAAAATTACTTTTAAGATTACGGAATACGGTTATAGAATCAAAGTTTTTCCGGGTCCCGTTCTGAAAAACAACGGAGAGGAAGCCGATTTGCAATCCATTTCAAATGAAAATAATATAGCGGTAAGGGCGGCGAAAAGTTTTTTTAATAAGTTAAATATTGATAATAAAGGCATAGACGTATTAATAGAAAAAAATATACCGTTTAACGCCGGATTAGGAGGCGGTTCTAGCGACGGGGCGGGGTTGCTCTTGAAGCTGAACGAAGTCTATAATAATATATTAGAAAAAGCAGAATTACGGAAACTGGCATTGGAAACAGGCTCCGACGTGCCTTTCTTTTTATCGGAAAGCGATGCGTTAGTATCCGGATTCGGCGAAAATATCGAAGAAATTGAAAACGGCGCGCTGCCCAAATATTATATCGTTTTAATCATACCCGATTTCGGTATAAGCACAAAAGAAGCGTATGCCGACTACGATGATTTTTTGTTGACAAATAATATAAATTATTATAATATTCAATACTTAGGCTTTAAAGATTTGGAGTTAAAAAACGATTTCGAGAGCGTGATATTTAAAAAATATCCGGTTCTAGAAGAAATTAAAGAATCGTTAATTTCAAACGGGGCAGAGTTGTCTCTTTTATCGGGAAGCGGTTCCGCCGTGTTCGGAGCTTTTAAAACGTTAAACGGCGCAAACTTATATATAGACAATTTAAAATCTTTTAATTTTTATCGCAGGGTGCGCTTGAGTTATTTGACAG
This sequence comes from bacterium, assembly GCA_021779895.1. Taxonomy (GTDB): domain Bacteria; phylum SZUA-79; class SZUA-79; order Acidulodesulfobacterales; family Acidulodesulfobacteraceae; genus Acidulodesulfobacterium_A. The sequence goes on along the minus strand of JAJXZU010000070.1, from coordinate 667 downwards.
AAACTTTATAAACTTATTACTCAACTTATTTTTTTGGGAGGGATTTTGCTATGCAAGTTACCGAAGTTAACGTTTTTCCTGTGAATGAAGAGAAGTTAAAAGCTTATGTTACTATTACGTTCGATAACTGTTTTGTAGTCAGGGACCTTAAGATAATTAACGGAAAAGACGGGCTGTTTGTGGCAATGCCGAGCAAAAAAAGAAAAGACGGCACGTTTAAAGATACTGCGCATCCATTAAACAACGAAACCAGGGATATGATAGAATCGGCCGTTCTTGCCGCATATGAAGCCGCTCTGAATAGCCAGGAATAAACGCAAAACCTCTTGTCTTTTAATGTGCATATATGAATTGGGGCGTCGACAAGCGGCAAGTCACAGGATTTTGATTCCTGCATTCGGAGGTTCGAATCCTCCCGCCCCAGCCAAGCAGTATGTAAGACGAAAAGCAGTAAGGTAAATTAACAATACGGCTGGATAGACGATCACGAGCAGGCGAGAGCATGCGAGTCATCCTCCCGCCCCAGCCAAGCAGTATGTAAGACGAAAAGCAGTAAGGTAAATTAACAATACGGCTGGATAGACGATCACGAGCAGGCGAGAGCATGCGAGTCATCCTCCCGCCCCAGCCAAGCAGTATGTAAGACGAAAAGCAGTAAGGTAAATTA
>JAJXZU010000019.1:0-3142 GCA_021779895.1 bacterium | reverse complement strand
ATTTCCTATTTTGCCGGTTACGGCGGCTTTATTCTTACCGTTTATACCGGATATCTCGCCGCTTTCATATCTTCGGTTATGAATAATATGCCTACGGTAATGATAAACTCTCTCGCTATACATTCCGCAAACCTGAAAGAGATAATGCTTAAACCTTCCGTTTACGCCAACGTAATCGGATGCGATTTAGGCCCTAAATTGACCCCCATAGGCTCCCTGGCAACGCTGTTGTGGCTCAATGTCCTCGAAAGAAAAGGGATCAAGATAACATGGGGTTATTATATGAAGGTAGGCTTCATAATAACCGTTCCCGTCCTTTTTGCAACCTTGCTTGGTTTATATTTAAGGATATTTTTATTTTAATTTTATTTTAAACTATTTAAATTATGTCCGGCGGCGGTAAAGAAAACGAAAAAATTATTACTGTTAACGGCATTATAAAAAAAGCCGTATTTCAGAATGCCGAAAACGGTTTCACAATCCTCAACGTATATTCCGACGGAAAATTTATTACCGCTTCCGGTACATTTTTCGATAAACCCGTCTCGGATTCAAAAGTTAAACTTAAAGGCCGGTTTATCCACCATAAAAAATACGGCTACCAGTTTAATTTCACTCAATACGAAGTATCTCTCGCAAATACAAAAACCGCAATAATAGATTACCTCTCCTCAAGTATTTTTAAAGGCATAGGAAAAGTTATCGCGGGACAGATTTACGAAAAATTTAAAGAAAAAACATTGGATATAATCGATAACGAACCGGAAAAACTAAAAGAAATAGACGGCATCGGAAGAGTAAAACTATCCGTTATACTCGAAGGACTTAAAGAGAGCTACGGATTAAGAAAGGCAATAATGTTTTTTAAGCCTTATCAATTCAGCGATTATCAGATTAAATCGGTTTATAATCAATTTAAGGACAAATCTATTGCCGTTGCGCGAGAAAATCCATACCTTTTTACGGAAATTAAAGGAATAGGGTTCAAAAAAGCCGATATTATGGCTGAAAAATTAGGAATTAAAAAAGATGACCCCAATAGGATTAAAGAAGCTTTAAAATATATTATAGGACAGTTCTGCGAGAATTCGGGAAACTGCTATGTCCGCTATAAAGATATTAAGAACGGAATTAAAGAAATAATAGGAGATACAAGCCTGATAAGCACGCGCGATTTAAATAAATATATAAGCGATTTGATAAAAGAAAATAAATTAATCGCCTATTTCGACGAAGTTTCCGATAAAAATATAGACCTGACCATCATTGAAGATGCCGGAGGCGAAAACGGGTTAAACCGCCTTAAAATATATCTTCCGGTTTATTATTACAGCGAAATAGGAGTATCGAAAGAATTAAAAAGGATTGCCGGATATGCAGAACCGGAAGCCGCGGCAGATTCAAAAGACAATATATCGGATAAATATCCTTTATCCCTTACGGAAGAACAAAAGCTTGCGGTTTTTAACGCTTTAAATCGTAAGATTTCTATCATTTCCGGCGGTCCCGGAACCGGAAAATCGACCGTTATCAAAACCATAGTAGACCTTCACGGCAATAAAAAAATTGCCCTTACTTCTTTATCGGGAAAAGCGGCTCAAAGACTTTCGGATATTATAAATAACGGAAACTCAGGCGAAAACGCTCCCGGCGGTAATAGCGGCATAGATATTTCTACTATACACAGGCTTTTAAAGGCGCAATTCGACAGGCAGACAAACGAATCGTTTTTTACTTATAACGAAAACAATAAACTTCCGCACGATTTAATCGTCATCGACGAAATGAGCATGGTAGATATAATTATTTTTTATAAATTGCTTAAAGCCGTAAAAGACGGCGCCGTTCTGGTTTTAGTAGGCGACGTTAATCAGATACCGTCCGTAAGTCCGGGCGACGTCCTGAGAGACCTTATATATTTCGGTTCATCGGGGCGCGACGAAACAAAAGCTTTTTTCCAGACGGTTTTTTTAACCAAAGTATTCAGGCAAAATGAAGGCGGGCTGATTAATTTAAATGCCCATAACCTTTTAAATAATAAAAAATTTATTACGGAAAAAAAGGAAACCGGCAGAAAGGAGTTTGCGATAAAATACAGAAAGGAATACGACGCGGCTGAATCCGGCAGGGAAGAGCTTCTAAAAGATTTTACCGCGTTTATCGAAAAGATTGCGGATAACAGGAGAATTAAAGCTCATAAAACAAATAAGGAAATAATAAATACTTTCGTTTTTGACGATATTCAAATTCTGACTCCTATGCGGAAAGGAGATTTAGGCTATAACAACCTGAATAAAATACTGCAAAATATATTTAACCCCTTTCCATGTTATACGGAAGCCGCAACCGGCATTAAGACAATCTGCGGGGAAGATAATACCGCGGAAAATTTAAATAGTACGTCTTTTATCTGCAACGGCGTTCAATTCAGGCCGTACGACAGAATCATACAAAAGAAAAATAATTACGACCTCGACGTTTTTAACGGCGATACAGGCTATATCGTAAATATAGACCACGATGAAAAAACTCTGTCCGTCGATTTCTCCATGAATAATAATCCCTGCGATAAAAATAAGACTGTAATTTACGATTTTTTAGACGTTTACGAAAATATAATGCACGCCTATGCCCTTTCGATTCATAAAGCTCAGGGAAGCGAATTTAATAACGTCGTCGTTTTATTCCACCAGTCGCATTATATGATGCTGAAGAAAAATTTATTATATACCGCAATAACCAGGGGAAAGAAAAATGTGGTGATTTTCGGAACTTTCAAGGCTTTCGGCATAGCAATGAATTCAAAAGAAGAAAAAAGAAATTCCGGATTAAGAAACCGCCTTTCGGAAGCATTTAAGATATGAGATTTGAGATTTGGAAATTGCGTTTTTAACTGGCGGAGAGAGAGGGATGAGCGTCCTTAAGGACGCTAAAAGCGACGAACTTCCTCTTACGGGCTTCGCCCTTCGAGGGTTCGAATCCAATTGGTTTTTAGATATTTATTAATGCTTTGGAAATTGCGTTTTTAACTGGCGGAGAGAGAGGGATTCGAACCCTCGGTACATCTATTAGGACATACATTCGCTTAGCAGGCGAACGCCTTCGACCTACTCGGCCATCTCTCCGAAGAGAATTAATTAAA
>JAJXZU010000038.1:0-3143 GCA_021779895.1 bacterium | reverse complement strand
TAATAACGCAGATATCGCAGTTATCTATATCGGAAGTAAATTTTATATCCGATTTTTCAAGGCGGGTAAACATAGCTTCAGAATCCACCTGATTTTTCGGACATCCTAAACTTATGAGATTAAAACTGAAGGGCATTTATTTTCTTGCGAAGGGTTAATTTTAATATTTTTTATATTGACAAATGACTTTAAAGTCATTATATTTATATTTATAATAGTTTATGAATATAATGTATAATATAATATAAAACGGCGGTTAAAGCCAGAAAAAAATGAAAAAAAACGGCGTAAAAAAGAATAGACTTAATTATCCGGCTGCCGCGGCGTTTTGCCTGGCTGTTTTCATATTATTAATTGCCGTGCCTAACGGCCGCTCTTTTGCGAAAACCGGGACAAAAACCGGCGAAACCGGCGGGACGATTTCTTACGACTCAGTCCAAACCGTAACTTTAAAAGACGCCTTGAGGCTTGCCCTTAAACTTTATCCGGGAATATTAACCTCTAAATATTCCTATTTCTCCTCGATTTATACCAAAAATCAAACTCTTTCCCAATACTATCCTCAAATTTCCGGAACCGCCGGATTTTCAAGGAATTCTTTTATAAACGTAAGCAATAACGGCATAATTTCGGGTGGGCAGATTTATAACGAACCGGGGATAAACTACTCCCTAAACGATTACTCGGCAACTTTAAACGCGACATATACGCTTTATTCTTTCGGTTCGCGCTATTACAACTATCTTAACGCAAAATATCAGATGAAAGGGGCAAACGCAGGTTATAATTATGCCGTCAACAGCGACCTTTATAACGTAATCCTCAATTTTGCCCAATATTTCGCCGATAAGGAACTAATGAAGGCGGATAAAGAAAACCTTAAAAACGATGAAATCCAGTATAAAGCGGCTGAGGCGTTTTACAAAGTCGGAACCGGCGACCTTTTAGACGCAGAAACGGCTAAAGCAACAATGGAGACGGCAAAGGCGGCTTATATAAATTCGGTATTCAATGTAAAAATTGCAAGGCTTGCTCTTTTAAATTCCATAGGGCTTTCTTCTTCGAAAAAATACCATTTTATAAATACGCTCAAATTTAAACCGTTTAACAGTAAACTTAAAAGGCTTATGAAAACGGCTTTAAAATATAATCCTCAGTTAAAGCAAGCGGTTTACTCGGTAAAAGCGTCAAAGGCTTCGGTTAAAAAAGCGGTGAGCGGATACTTCCCTGCTTTTAACGCCGATTTTTCATATACCGGACAAAATTCTTCATTTCCTTTGAATAGAAATTATTCGGCGGGGCTGTCTGTCTCAATACCTATTTTTAACGGTTTCTTGACGCAAAATCAGATAGATTATTCTAAAGCCGTATTAAACGGCAGCATCTGGAATGAAAAACTGACGGAAAATAATCTTATCTATAGCATATCAAGCGATTATTACGCCGTCAATAATCAGTATTTAACGGTTCAGGCTCTTAAATCTTCCGAAAAGGCTTCAAAACTTGCCTACACGCTGGCTCTAAAAAGCTATGAGGTGGGAGTCGGGTCTATGGTTCAGCTAGTAACGGCAAATGCTCAGTATATTTCATCCGTAACAAGCTACATAAACGGCGAATACACTTATTTTTATCTGAAAGCTAAGCTTTATTCCGACCTCGGTTTAACGGTAGAACATTATATAAAATAATAAAGAACTGGATTCCTGCCTGCGCAGGAATGACAAGAATAAGGTGGAAAAAATGTGGAAAAATAAAAAAATAATCGTAACGGCCGTTGCAGCATTAATTTTAATATCGGCCGCTTCTTACTTCATAATAAGAACAAGAACTAAAAAACCGTCTTACGAATTATATGCCGTAAAACCCATTACTATACAGAAATATATAGCCACTACAGGAACCGCAAACCCTATTAACACTATAAACGTAGGAGCGCAAGTATCGGGAATATTCACTAAACTTTACGTATGGTATAATTCGATAGTAAAAAAGGGTCAGCTTCTTGCAGAAATAGACCCTACTCCGTTTATTCAGAAGGTTGACCAGGATAAAGCCAACCTCGAATCGGCAAGGGCAAGCGTTTTAAAGCAAAAAGCGATTTTAGACTATGATAAACTCACATACATCAGAGACGAAAAATTATGGAAAGAAAACCTTATAGCCCATCAGACGGAACAGAACGCTTACAGCGTCTATCTTCAGGATATTGCACAGCTTAAATATCTAACCGATGCGGTAAACGCGGTAACTGCGCAGTTGGCACAAGACGAAACAAACCTTTCCTATACAAAGATATATTCGCCGGTTAACGGCATAATAATAAACGTAAGCGTAGTAGTCGGACAGACCGTAGCCTCTACTTTTCAGACCCCGAGTCTTTTTACCGTAGGAGAAGATATTACGAAAATGGAAATAGATACTACTACCAACGAAGCCGACCTCGGCGGGATAAAAAAGGGGGATGAAGCATCTTTTACGGTATATGCTTACCCTGATAAGACTATCTGGGGATATGTCCATAACGTCAGGATTAATCCCACAACCGTTTCAGGGGTAGTAAGCTACAACGTCACTATATTTTTCGACAACAAGAACGGCTTGGTACTTCCGGGTATGACGGCAATCGCTAAAATTTACGTTTCAAAAAAAGAAGGCGTCCTCGGCGTTCCTAATTCGGCTTTAAGATTTATTCCTACGGGGGAAAATCAACAAGTTTTGGATAATTTATCTAAAAAATTAAAAGCCGGCGAAGGGGTCGTATGGATATTAAAAAACAAAACGCCCGAACCCGTAATAGTAAAATTAGGCATAAACAACGACGAATATACAGAGGTTATCTCCAACGATATTAAAGCAGGGACGGAGGTAATAACCGGATTAATATCCAGCGGGCAAACGCAGGCCGCGCCGGGAAGAAAAATGTTCTTCTAAGGCTGGAACCCTGAAAAATACGGTAATTATATAATATGGCAAACGGCTATGATATTCGGGACAATGTTCCTTTGATAAAGCTTGAAAATATCGGAATGGTCTATAAAATCGGGGATATTGCCTATGAAGTGCTAAAAGGTATTAATCTGACGATTGAAAATGGAGAATTCGTTTCCATAATGGGAGCGTCGGGCTCCGGCAAATCCACCCTG
>JAJXZU010000018.1:0-3145 GCA_021779895.1 bacterium | reverse complement strand
CATCCCGACGAGATAAATCCTTAAAATATGTTTCTTTTTTATTTTATCGGCGATAAAACCCACGGGGAGAGAACCGGCGCCGAATAAAAAAAGATAAATGCCTGCTACCGTTCCCAGGGTTTCGTAATCGACATGAAATTTGTCTTTTATAAGTATTAAAATTGCCGGATACGTCAGTATCGCTACATGGCAAAAAAAATGGGACAAACTTAAAAAAGCTACGGTTTCTTTTTCTTTTTTTTCCATTGTAATAATATTCTATAAAATTCTAACCTTTTAGGCAATTAATTTGATTTCAAAACGATAACGCGATATGCTATAATTTTCTTAAATAAAGGTGCTTATTATTATGGAACATCATTCGCATACACACGACCGCCCGTTAAATTTAAACGGCGAATCTTTTAAAACAGAAAAAAGCTTAAAATTCGCTTTCCTGCTTACTCTGATTATACTTATTATAGAATTTAGCGGGGCCGTAATCTCAAAAAGCATGGCTCTTTATTCGGAATCGGGACATGTTTTAGTCGATGCGTCCTCTCTTCTTTTGGCGTGGTTCGCGCAAATTCAGGTTAGAAAAAGCCCTTCGGAAAAAAATACTTACGGCTACCACAGGATTGGAATACTCGCCGCGCTTTTAAATTCGCTTTTGCTTCTCATATTGTCTTTAATATTGATTTACGAAAGCTACCTAAGGCTTGTGCATCCCGAAAAAATTAATTCCGGCATTATGATTATCTTCCCGCTTATAAGCCTTTTTATAAATGCGGCAATAGGAATAAAAATACACAAAGGCATCGAACATAATTTAAACCTTAAAAGCTCTTTTTTTCATATACTCGGAGACTCTTTAGTTTCTATTTCTATTATAGCGGGAGGGTTAATCATATATTTCACGGGAATTAATTATATAGACCCCGTAATCGGCTTAATAATATCGCCTCTTATCGCCGTAGGGGCATTCTCCGTAATAAACGAAACTATAAACATACTTCTGGAAGGCGTTCCGAAAGAAATCGATTTTACCGAAGTAAAAGATGAAATACTCAAAACGCCCGGCGTAAAAAACGTACACGACCTTCATATATGGAGCATGTCGAAATCTTTTAAACTGTTAAGCGCCCATATTCTCGTTGAAGAAACCGCCGTCAAATCGTCCGATATATGTTGCATTATAAATAATATCCAGGATACCCTCGCGGAAAAATTTAATATAAACCATGTGGTAATTCAACCGGAATTAGCCGTTTGCAGTGCGGCCGAAGGCTTTTGCATCCATAAAAATTTATAATCGCGGTTTATTTTTTGCTTGAATTTATTTTATAAATGTGTAAAATATCTATAACGTAAAAACTTAACATAGAAAACATTGCAGATGAGGGTTATAGCATCCGAAGAAATTTCAAACGCCGTTAAAAATTTAATAATTAATTCGAGCGTTAACTTGCCTGAAGACACTTATAAAAGTCTAAAACAGGCTTCCGAAAAAGAAATTTCCGAATCCGGAAAAACGGTTTTAAATCAAATACTGTTAAATGCTAGCATTGCAAAAACCGAGTTAAAGCCTCTATGCCAGGATACCGGACTTGCGGTGTTTTTCGTCGAGGTCGGAAAAGACGTCGCGGTCGGCGGCAAAAATTTAACCGATGCAATAAACGACGGCACAAGGGCAGGTTATGCGGAAGGTTTTTTAAGAAAATCGACCTGCGATCCGCTTTCAAGAAAAAATATAGGCGACAATACCCCCGCTATAATACATTACGATATTAACGACGGAGATAAAATCAAAATAATGTATGCGGCAAAAGGCGGCGGAAGCGAAAATATGAGCAGATTAAAAATGATGCGTCCTTCCGACGGAAAAGACGGGGTTATAGATTTTGTAGTAGAAACAATGCGGGAAGCAGGACCGAACCCATGCCCCCCTAATATAGTCGGCGTCGGCATAGGTGGTAATTTTGAAAGGTCTGCCATTATTGCAAAAAAAGCTCTTTTTAGAAAATTGGGCACAAAGAACGACGACCCCGAATTAGCCGAAATGGAAAGCGTTATATTTGAAAAAGTAAATAATATCGGCACCGGCCCTATGGGTTTCGGCGGGATATGCACCGCTCTAGGCATTCACATAATTAAAGAACCTTGCCATATCGCGAGTTTTCCGGTAGCGGTTAATATAGAATGCCATTCGCACAGGCATTCCGAAGTTATTATTTAGTTTAACGAAAATTTTTATAATATAAATTATGGGTGCAATAAAAATAACTACTCCTCTTTCCGACGAAACGATATTAAGCCTGAAAACCGGGGACGAAGTCTTAATAAGCGGAACAATCTATACAGCGAGGGACCAGGCGCATTTCAGGTTGGTTAAGCTGATAGAAGATAATAAGTCTCTGCCTTTCGAACTTCAAGGGCAGATTATCTATTACGTAGGGCCGACTCCGGAAAAACCCGGAGAAATCATCGGCTCGGCAGGTCCGACCACAAGCTATAGAATGGATAAATACGCGCCTATTCTTATAAAAAACGGCTTAAAAGGTATGATTGGAAAAGGCAAAAGGTCGGCAGAAGTAAAAGAAGCTATCAAAAAATATAAAGCCGTATATTTTGGAGCGATAGGCGGGGCCGGAGCGTTGATATCGAAAACGATTAAATCAAGCAAAGTAATAGCATACGACGACCTTCTTTCCGAAGCCGTCAGGCGCCTTACCGTAGAAAACTTTCCGGCTATAGTCGTTAACGACGTTTACGGCGGCGACCTTTACGAAGAAGGAAGGAAAAAATACGAAAACAAATATAATAATATTGCGGTTTAATTAATAGGGAATTATTATGGATATTCATGAATACCAAGCTAAAGAAATTTTAAGCAAGCACGGGATAAAAACCCTGCGGTCCGTCTTATGCCATAAACCTGAAGAAGTTTACAATGCCTATAAAACTTTATCTTCTTCGGTAGCCGTCGTAAAGGCTCAGGTTCATGCCGGCGGCAGGGGGAAAGGCGGAGGGGTTAAAATTGCCAAATCGGCGGACGAAGCTAAGTCTATAGCCGAAAAAATGCTCGGCATGAATTTGGTCACGGCACAGACGGGTAAAGAAGGCAAATTGGTTAGAAAAGTTTTGGTTGAAGAAGGTGCCGAAATCA
>JAJXZU010000179.1:0-3146 GCA_021779895.1 bacterium | reverse complement strand
AAAGGAATAACGGTTCCTCCGGAACTGGTTCCCGACATGATAGACGAATTTCCTATTTTTTCCGTAATCGCTTCTTTTGCCGAAGGCAAAACAACCGTTACCGGGGCAAATGAATTAAGGGTGAAAGAAAGCGACAGGATTAAGACCATAGTTTATAATTTAAAAGCCGTAGGGGTCGATATAAAAGAACTGGAAGACGGATTTGAGATAAACGGCGAACCCGATTTAAAAAACAGGGAAAATTTAACGGTTTTAAATTCTTTCGGCGACCACAGGATAGCCATGTCTATGATAATTGCGGGCCTTATCCTTCAAAACGCAAAAATAGAAATCCGCGGCATTAGATGCATAAATACTTCTTTCCCCGAATTTTTCGACACGGTTTCCGGATTGATAAACCGATAAGAATATTTTTAAAATAAAGGTATCAGATTTCAAATCTGATACCTTTATTTGGATACCTTTATTTAGGGCAGAAGATAAAACAATCGGATACATCATGAAAATAATAGTGGCCCCTTCCGCCGGTTTTTGTTTCGGCGTTAAAAGGGCGGTCAATATGGCTTTAGACGCGGCGGAGAAATGCAGGCCGTTAGAAAAATTAAATACCCTGGGACCCATAATACACAATCCGCAGGTGGTTAAATCTTTAGAGGAGAAAGGCGTATTTCAGATAGACGACGTCGATTGCGGCTGTTTCGACACCCTGCTGATACGCTCCCACGGCGTTAAAGCGGAAGTTATGGAAACGCTTAAATCCAAAGGCGTAAAAATAATAGACGCTACATGCCCTTTCGTGAAAAAGGCGCAGAATTATATAAACGAAGCCGCTTTAAAAGGCTATTTCATAATAATGGTCGGGGATAAAAACCATCCCGAGGTTCAAAGCGTGATAAGCTTTGCGTCCAAGGACAGATTTTTAGTGATTAATAACCTCGCCGATCTGGAAAAAGTTCCGGTATCCGAAAAGTTGGCTTTAATTTCTCAGACCACGCAGGATGTAGATTTTTACAAGCTCGTTATAGACGAAATAAATAAAATAGCGAAAGGCGGGGCGGTCGTTTTCGAAACGATTTGCGACGCCACCATGATAAAACAGGAAGAGTCTAAAACTATAGCTTCTAACGTCGACGTTATGATAGTCGTAGGGGGCTACAACAGCGCGAATACCAATAAACTGCAAAATATATGCAAAGAGATTCAGCCTAATACATATCACATAGAAACCGAAAACGAAGTCAACCCCGAATGGTTTGTAAACGCTGAAAGCGTCGGCATAACTGCCGGAGCATCCACTCCCGACTGGATAATAGAGCGGGTTTTAAAGAAAGTCCGCGATATAGACGAAGCCGGGTTAAAAAGATTTGCTTAATTTATTTAAATGTGGTAGATTAGTTTTATTAAATTTAGGAGGTAGTAATATATTTATGGCAAAAAAAAGTTTTAATCAATTCAAATCCGTTAACGCGGGCGACGGCAATCCCACCGAATTCGAGATTCTGCTCGGTTCCTATGAAAGCATGAACAGCAAAGGGCTCGTGAGGCAGGGAAAAATTTTAAATATCGACAATGATTATGTTTACGTCGATGTAGGCGACAAGTCCGACGGCATAATTACTATACAAGAAATATCCTCCGGCGGAACCGTCGATATTACTTCTATTGAAATAGGCGGTTCTATAGAAGTTTTTGTAGGGAGTTACGACGATAAACTAGGGTATTTAATATGTTCCAGAGAAAAAGCCAAAAACGTTTACGCGCTTGACGACATAGAAAACGTGTGCAACGGCAACGAACTGATAAAAGGCACCGTCGCGGCGAAGACCAAAGGCGGCTTAATAGTCGATTTGAACGGAGTTACGGCGTTTCTGCCGGGTTCACAGATAGACGTTAAACTGACCAAGGATTTCGACGCTTTTCTGGGAAAGACCTTAGACCTCAAAGTTATAAGCGTAGATAAAAGAAACTGCAACGTAATAGTATCCAGAAGAAAAGTCATAGAAGACGAAATAAAAAAATTAAAGGAAAATGTTTTAACCGATATAAAAGAAGGCGACGTGCTGGAGGGAATAGTTAAAAATATTACCGATTACGGCGTTTTTGTAGATTTAGGCGGTATGGACGGACTTATTTATATTACGGACATATCATGGAAAAGAATATCGCACCCTTCGGAAATATTAAATCTCGGACAGAAAATAAACGTTAAAGTTATTAAATACGATGAAGAAAAACACAGAGTTTCGTTAGGCTATAAACAGCTTTTCGACGACCCGTGGCAGAATATAGCCGACAGGCACAAACCGGGGGATATAATTGAAGGCGTCATTATAAATATTACCGATTACGGCGCGTTCGTCGAACTCGACGACGACGTAGAAGGGCTTATTCACTTGTCCGAAATGACATGGGAAAAAAAGCAGATAGACCCTAAAACGTTTTTAACCAAGGGCCAGAGAGTAAAAGCATCGATATTAAGCATAGAGCCTGAAGCCAGAAAATTATCGCTCAGTCTGAAAAGGCTTACGGAAAGCCCTTGGAATTTATTAAAAGATAAATATCCCGTAGGCAAAGTAGTTGAAGGTGCGGTTAAAAATATATACGAATTCGGAGTTTCGGTGGAATTAGAGGAAAATCTGGAAGGCTATATCAAGCAAAACGATTTTTCATGGACGAAAAGAACGAAGCACCCGAACGAGTTATTTAAAACCGGAGAAAAAATCAAGGCTGTAGTATTAAGCATAGACGAAGAAAAGCAGAGAATCTATCTGGGAATAAAACAGCTTACCGAGAGCCCTTGGTCGCATATTAAAGATAAATATACGGCAGGTTCGGTTATAACGGGTACGGTATCCAATATAACGGAATTCGGAATATTCGTTCAGCTTGAAGAAGGCATAGAAGGGCTGATTCACAACTCAAAAATTCCGGAAAATTTTATAGAAGAAAACAACGTATCCGCAGGGTCGCAAATAAATGCGGAAATAATAATGCTTGACGGCAATGAACAAAAGATAGGACTGTCCGTTATTAACGTTGACCAGAATAAATTATGAGCATGAATAAACACCCTTTTTTAAGCGGGCTGCTTTTTTTAATAGTATTTATAGGAATATTCGGTATTTTCATATACCTGATACTATTTA
>JAJXZU010000127.1:0-3151 GCA_021779895.1 bacterium | reverse complement strand
TCCGCCTTCGGCAACATATAAAGAAAGAACGCCTATCGTTTTGCCCTTTTTTATAACCGGCACGGCAGCGCTTGAAAGATAGCCTCTTTTTGCCTGTTCCTCTCTCCACGGCAGCATTAGAGGATTTTTTAAAGTATCGTTGTTAATTATTATTTTTGATTTTAGAAAAGATGTAATCAGCGGTCCTTTTTTTGCTTCGGGAGTATTTAGATGCTGTTTTAAATAATCGAGATAATCGTCTTTTTCATAAGAAAAGGAAAGTTTTATATTGATGTCGGAATCGAAAAGCACGATAAAAGAATTTACGAATAGCCCTTTCTTCACTATTCTTTTGCATATATCGGAAAATAAAGAATTTTCGTCTTTTGCCCTTACTATCAGTTGGTTGACTTCGGAAAGCGTGGCATACATCGTTTGAAGCGACCTAAATGAAAGGAATAAGCCGTCGTACATTTTCTGTTTGGAAACGTCAAGCACGAGAACCAGTCCGGCAGGTTTGTCGTTATAAGAGATAGTATATGCAAAAATAACGGTAGGCTTAAAAATGCCTTCTTTTGTTATGTGCATATGGGTTATTTGTTCGGTGGCGAAAACTTCCCCTTTTATTCTTCTTTCGGCAAGTTTTTTTACCGCAGGCTTGTATTCGTCGGCTATTATATCGTAAGGAGTTAAGAGGTATAGCTCCTCTTCCGAATAGTCTATAAATTCCCTGAATCTTTTATTTGAATTAACAATTCTGCAGTTGTCCTGATAAATGAAAACCCCTATCGTCTTTGAATTAAGCAGTGCATTAACAAGTCCGTCGAGGCTTTTAATGTTAAAATTTTCCGTTATTTCCATAAATTATGGTAAATTTATGCTATCTTTTATTATTTTTTATTATTATATCATTAATGTGCACTTTTTATTAATTGGGTGGGTTATTTTTTCGGTATTTGGATGTTTTGGTGAAAAATTTTGCGGACAGACTATTTGCGACCGTTTTATCTGGTGGGCGCGATAGGTCTCGAACCTACGGCTTCCACCGTGTGAAGGTGGCACTCTACCCCTGAGTTACGCGCCCTATTTTAATTCATTATATAATTTAATATTTGTTAATTCAAGTGAGGATATAAAATTATTTTAAACCGTTCAGGGCTTTCAGCACGTCCTCGTAATCCGGTTCGTTCGTTATTTCGGAAACTAATTGTTTATAGACTATTTTGCCTTCTTTGTCAGCGATAAAAACGGCTCTTGCGGTAAGCCCTTTTAATGCGCCTTCGGCAATAATAACGCCGTATTTTTCCATATCTTTATACCTGAAATCCGATGCCGTGGTAATATTTTTTATGCCGTAGCTTTCGCAGAATCTGTCCTGCGCAAAAGGCATGTCCATAGATACTACGTTGACATCTATGTTGACATATTTAGCAAGCATTTCGTTAAATTTTTTGGTTTCCATTTCGCATACCGAAGTATCCAGAGAAGGCAGGGTAATTATTAACTGGATTTTTTCTTTTTTGCCGCCGACTTTTTTTTCTTTTAAATCCTTAGCAACTACTATAACTTCCGGAGCGATATCTCCCAGGTTCAGCGCCGGTCCCGTCAAAGATGCGGAATTTCCTTTTATTAAAATAGTTTCAGCCATTTTAATCCTCCTCTTTATTATTTATTTTTATTTTTTATTTCTTTTCATAACTTCTTCGTAAAGAGGAGACATCTCCCTCAATTTTTTGACTACAGCCGGAAGTTCTTTGACAAAATATTCCGCATCTTCAAGCGTATTGTCTTCGCCGAGCGATATCAGCAGCGAACCCTGAGCAAGCGCGGGGTCAACCCCTATAGCGTTTAATACGTGCGACGACTTTAATATTTTAGACGTGCAGGCGGAGCCGCTTGCGACCATAATTCCGATATTGTTAAGCCACATAAGCATAGACTCTCCCTCGATGTATTTCACGACGAAGTTAAGATTGTTGGGCAGTCTTTTTTCCGGATGCCCGTTTAAATACACCTCGTCCAGACCTCCGAGCGCTCCGTCTATAATCGTTTTTTGAATAGGCAGAAGATGCGACGTTCTGTCTTTCAGCTCTTTTTTGGCAAGTTCGCAGGCAACACCCGCTCCGGCTATCGCCGGAACGTTTTCCGTCCCCGCCCTTCTTCCGAATTCCTGAACGCCGCCGTCGATAAGGGGCATTATGCGTATCCCTTTTTTAAGGTAAAAAAGCCCTACGCCCTTTGGACCGTAAAACCTGTGTGGGGCGGCGGAAAGCATATCGACCCCGAGTTCTTTGACGTCCGCTTCTATAAAGCCGCAGGACGTGTTTGCATCCGTGTGCATATATGCCGCAGAGTTTTCATGGACGATTTTTGAAA
Source organism: bacterium (assembly GCA_021779895.1). GTDB lineage: Bacteria > SZUA-79 > SZUA-79 > Acidulodesulfobacterales > Acidulodesulfobacteraceae > Acidulodesulfobacterium_A. The sequence continues at coordinate 796 of JAJXZU010000127.1, read as the reverse complement.
TTTCTTTGATGTCCTGAATAGTGCCGATTTCGTTTGATGCATGGGTAATGCTGACGAGTATGGTATCTTTTCTTAAAGCGTTTTTAACGTCCTGCGGGTCAACCGAACCATATTTATCGACGGGGATTTCGCTGAATTCAAAACCCAGTTTCGCTAAAGATTTAACGGAATTTAAAACGCTGAAATGCTCTATTTTAGAAACGATTATATGCTTGCCTTTATCCATTCTCGCAAAAGCCGTTCCTTTTATCGCAAGGTTGTTAGCTTCCGAACCGCTTCCCGTAAATATAACTTCCGCGCTCGCCGCATTTAAAAGCTCCGCCGCCCGAAGTCTGGCTTTGTCCAAGGCTTCCCTCGGTTCGTCGCCGAGCGTATGAATGCTTTGAGGGTTGCCGTATTCCGCCGTAAAATAAGGCTCCATGGCGTCTTTTACTTCTTGTCTCATCTTAGTCGCCGCAAAGTGGTCGAAATTAATTATTTTCAATTTTGCCTCCCGATATTATTACCTTAATTGTCATTCCCGCTCTAATTTTCTTACTTTTTTACATAAACTATGTATTCGGGCAGATTTATTTCATAAGACAGAAATTCATGTCCGGTTTTTTTGCAGTAGCTTTTTAAATCTTCTACGATGCCTTCGTCCGATGCCGTTACTTTTAATACCGAGCCGTCCGGAATTTTTTTAAATTCTTCCGCAACTTCCATTATCGGCATAGGACAAGATAATCCAAAAGTATCGAGTTCATAATCGTAATTCATATTTTTTGACCGCCTGCATTTTTTAATTAAGCGTGTT
>JAJXZU010000147.1:0-3167 GCA_021779895.1 bacterium | reverse complement strand
GACTAATTTATTTTTTTTCCAAATAATTTATTCCTATACATTTCCTATACCAATTTTTAACTATTAAATAAATCCTATAATATCAACAACTTACAAACCAACATCTGGGACTCTGACTCCCATTACTGAGGTTCGACCCCTCTACTCTAAAAACCGCAGTAAATAAGCTTCTCCAGGCCGCACAGTAAAAAAGATAAAAATAGAGCTATCGGCAAAAAAATACTGCGGCGCCCCGTTCTTCCAATATAATTTTTCATAAAAATTTCCTTAATTACTCTGCTTCCGGCGTGAAATCGCCAGTCCGGATGCGGGTAAACATTGCCTTAAATTAGTTTTATATTTCGCGGAAATAATTTTTTCCAGGCAGGTGGTATAATTAAAATATGGAAACGAAAAACACCGGGAAGCGGCAAAAGTTAAACGGCATGACGAAATCTTTATTTAAAAACCGAACCAAGTATCGCTTAAGAAAGCACAAGAGGTGAAAAAAATGAAAAAAAATGTAAAAAAAACTTTTAAGACCGGTACCGTATATTTGCGCGTTACAATAGCACTACTCACATTGTTTCTTTTTTCCTTTTTGGCGGGGTTGCTTACCGCGGGAAAGGCTTACGCGGGAAAAAATTATTTCAACGATTTTTACGTAAGCATCAACGGAGGCATAGGAGATACCAAGCTTGCGGTGCCGTCGGTAAATTTTCCGAGCAGGTCGGGCGGAACTTATAACCTGGCGATAGGCAAGGATTGGGATTTTACCCGCTTCGGCGTACCCAATTTTATTTTGGGAGGAGAAGTTTACGGGGGTTATTCCAGTTACGGCTCTTTTACGGCGTACACTTCGAACGGAGTTATCGACGCAAAAACCAGTGCATGGTATTACGCTGCCGACGTAAAAGTAGGATATACCATAAACCGTACGTTAATGCCGTTCCTAAAGGGAGGGTATATCGGTTATAATTACAGCTGGTCACTTCAAGGTCCCGGAGCCGCGGGCGAACCTACGCCGTTTTCCAATAGGTACGGATTTTTATACGGAGGCGGAGTGGAATATAACTTATATCAAAATTGGGGCGTAACACTTCAATATATCGGAACTTCCCTGAACAGCAGCAGCAAGACCAGCAATTACACGCTGGGAATAGTTTACGCTTTTTAGGCTAATATGGCAAAAAGCGTTATTTATGCCGTTTAATTAATGCTGCCGCGTTCATTAGGGTATGATTTAAATAAATCATACCCTTTTGTTTCGCATAAAGAATCTCTTAACCGATTGACTAAGATAGGCTTAGCTTTAAATCAAGAAACAAAAAGGAGGATATTTTAACTTTGCCTTTACATTTTCCGCGTTAAGGTTTGACTTTTCGGATAAGCGATGTATTCTTAAATTAAAAGAAGCATTGCATAAGTCATCCGTCCATGGCGCTTACTAAAAGGGTTCGAATATGGATGCGGCATAGAAAATTAAATTTTTAAGCCCGTTTAAATGTTTAAAAATAGAAAAGAAGCGGGAGTAAAACTTGCTCTCGCTTTAGAGAAATATAAAGGCAAAGACGTAACCGTAATTGCTCTTCCAAAAGGAGGCATAGAGATTGCTTTTGAGGTTGCAAAATATTTGAACGCGGAATTTTCGATAATCATCGTGAGAAAACTGCCTTTTCCGGATAATCCCGAAGCCGGTTTCGGCGCGGTGGCTGAAGACGGGAGCATTTATATAAACAGGCAATCGTCATGGTATCTTTCCGAAAAAGAAATAAACGATATAATATCTGCCCAAAAAAATGAAGTTAAAAGGAGGATTCTTATTTTAAGAAAAGGAAAACCCCTGCCTAATCTTACCGGTAAAACCGTTATTCTCATAGATGACGGAATTGCCGGAGGTTCCACAATCAGGGCGGCGATAATGCTATGCAAAAAACAGCAGGTAAAAAAGATTATAGTAGCCGTTCCGGTTGCTGGCAGGGAAGTTGCCCTGCAAATGAGTAAATTAGCCGATGAAACTGTAGTTCTAGAGATGCCGTACAACTTTCATGCGGTTGCTCAGGTTTATGAGAACTGGTACGACGTTTCCGATGAAGAAGTCTTGGAGATAATCGGGCGCATAGGCATTAAAGATTAAATCCGATAAATGCAAATATAATGAATTGCGCGGAATTTTTACGCTGACATTTCTTATTTCTTTAAGTATTCTATAATTTCTATCATAATGCCGTTCGGGTCGTTAAGGAAAGCTATTTTCATGCTTTTATCCATGGAATAAAACGGCTCCCTTAAAAAGGCTATGCCGGCTTCTTTTATTTTTTTTGCGTCCCCGTCTATATTATCTGTTTGAAACGCCAAATGCGCAAAAGAATTCTCGCAGTCGGAAACAGGCTTGGGATTGTCGTCGGCGATAAGTTCTATTTCGAAGTTCGCGCTTATATCTTTAAGGAAAACCAAAGTCGTTTTATGTGCTTCTATATAACGTTTTTCCCTTACCGCAAACCCGAAAACATTAACGTAAAAATTTATGGATTTGTTTAAATCGCCTGTTCTTATGGCTGAATGTATTAATCTCATTTTAGAATAATTATATATGTTAAAGATTTTAAGATTAAATTAATTTAAAACATATTATTTATAAAGTATATGCTATTTATCGCATAATTTCAATATAGCGCCCGGCGTATCCAAAAAATAAGAAATAATGATATAATTTAAAAACACGCCTGTAATCACAATTAACTGAAGCGGCAAATATAATATATTATGGATAGAAGAGGCTTTACCTTAGTCGAAATAATAATGGTAATAATTCTTCTGGGCGTTCTGGGAATTATCGGTACTATCGGACTGAATTCCGCGGTTTCGAGCGACAGGGGAATGTATGAAAGACAGCTTCAGTCCGCCTTAAGATATGCCCAAAATTATGCCATGAGCCATTTTACCTATACCGCGGTTATATTTTCGCCGTCCGGTTCAAGTCCCTCGTGCAACCTGGGTAACAGCAGCGCGGCTTATTCCGGTTATGCCGTATGCGCCTGCAACGGCGTTTCGGCCAATTCCTCCTTGCAGCCGCTTGTAAATCCTTTGGCGCAAACCGCCGATAATTTTTACGTTTCTATGAATTACGGCATAATATATTCAGCGCAGGGACAGGGTTTTACGGCAAACTATATCGCCTTTAATTC
>JAJXZU010000135.1:0-3172 GCA_021779895.1 bacterium | reverse complement strand
ATGCCGGGGGTATGCCGGAAGTCGTGGAGGACGGCAGGAACGGTTTTGTAGTAAATAGCGGCGATATAAATGCTATTTATCAAAAGCTGGTTTTCGTGTATAATAACATAGATGCGGCAAGGGAAATGGCCAAGGAAGCCAGAAAAACGATTATAGAAAAATTTAATATACGGGATTGCGCCGATAAAACGCTTGATTTGTTTTCAAGATATGTCTAAAGAACTGCTTAATATAATAAAAAAATTCGACAGGGCGAGAATACTTGTAGTCGGGGATATTATGGTTGACCATTTTGTTTACGGAACGGTAAACAGGATATCTCCCGAAGCTCCGGTTCCCGTAGTTAACGTAAAATCCGAAAAACTAATGCCGGGCGGAGCGGCAAACGTCGTAAACAATGCGGTTAAACTCGGCGCTAAAGTTTACGTAGCGGGGGTAGTAGGGGACGATTACAACGGAGATATATTAAAACGTTTAGTCGGCAAAAGCGGCGGGAAAGATAAACCCGAAGCAAAAGTCGATTCCTCATACATTCTGACTTTAAAAAACTTTCAAACCATTATTAAAACGAGGGTTATTGCGCATAACCAGCAAATCGTGAGATTTGACAGGGAAGACAACGGGAAATTTAAGGCTCAGGTTTACAAACGGCTGATGGACGGAATAAAAAAAATAGCGGACGATATAGACGCCGTTATAATTTCCGATTACGGCAAGGGACTAATAGAAAGAAAATTTTTTTCTTCACTCGTGAACTTTTTAAGGGAAAAGAACAAATTTATCGCTCTCGACCCTAAGGTCGAAAATTTTAAATTTTATAAAAACGTTTCTATTTTAACGCCTAATATTAATGAGACCTCGGGAGGTTCGGGAGTCAAAATTAACGACGAGAAGACTCTTGAAAAAGCTGGCAGGACGATTATTAAAAAAATAAAGCCCGACTATCTGCTTATAACGCGCGGCGAAGACGGCATGTCTCTTTTTAGCGGCGGCGCAGGTAACGGAGGCAAACCTTTGCATCTGCGCGCGCGGGCAAAAGAAGTATATGACGTTACGGGAGCCGGAGATACCGTTATTTCTACTCTTGCGGTTGCAAAAAGCGTCGGCGCAAGCATTGCCGATGCCTGTTATATCGCAAATGCCGCAGCAAGCATTGCCGTATCCCAGCTAGGCACATACGCCGTAGGAGCAGACGAACTTGCGGAGCTGTTAAGTTCGGATTAAACAGCCGGAACGGTTTTAAGGTAAAAATAAATAGAGGCATTGAATCGCTGTTAGAAAATATTAAGGAAAAAGAAATATACCGGTTAATTTATAATGTTGGTTACGGGATATTATTAAATGCAGAAACTTATTAACGTAGGATTCGGAAACGTCGTATTGCAAAGCAGGGTGGTAGCCGTCGTTTCCCCAGGCTCTTCTCCCATGAAAAGACTAAGGGACAGCGCTAAAGACGGCAATAATTTAGTAGATGCCACGGAAGGAAGAAAGACTAGGTCGGTGATAATTACCGATTCGGGGCATATTATACTTTCCGCTCTTAATACTTCAACCATTATAGCGAGATTAGAAGGCAAAGATTAAGGAATATAATCATATATGGCGGACGATAAAAGCATAGAATTTGAAGATAAAAGACTGCATACCGACGGGAAACCCAGGGGTTTAATTTTTGCGGTTTCGGCGCCTTCGGGTACCGGCAAGACTACTTTATGTAATATGCTTTTGCAGGAGTTTAAAGACATAAAACCGAGCGTTTCCTTTACGACCAGAGCAAAAAGAAACGGGGAAGAAAACGGAATAAGTTATCATTTTATTAATGATGCGGAATTTGATAGAATGATAGAAGAAGGCGAATTTATAGAATGGGCTAACGTTTTCGGCAAAAGATACGGAACGGCATATAAATCGGTTTTTAATCCTGAATGCTTATCGGATATTCTATTAGAAATAGACGTTCAAGGGGTCGAAAAACTTCTTAAAGTATATCCGGATGCGGAAAAATCCGATAATCCTTCCGGCGGCGGCGGTAATAAAGCAGGGTCGAACCGTCCTATTACTATATTTATTACTCCTCCTTCATATGAAGACCTCTGCGTAAGGCTTAAAAAAAGAGGCGGCATAGAAGACGCCGAATTAAATAAAAGGCTTAATACGGCTTATAATGAAATTAAAAAAAGCGCAGTTTACGATTATATTATTACAAACGACGATTTAAACGAGGCATACTTAAAGCTGAAATCTATCGTAATTGCGGAAAGATGCAAAAATTTGCAAAAGAAATAAATTTCTGCTGCGGGATTGAAAATTTTTTCTAATAACGTAAACTTAAAATAATAAGGAGAAATCGTCAAATGGCAAGAGTAACTATCGAGGATTGTTTAGTTAACGTGGAAAACAGGTTCGCGCTTGTAATAATAGCCGCAAAAAGAGCAAGACAGCTTATGGAAGGCGCTCAAACTAAAATAGTCTCAAAGAATAAATCTATCGTCGTTGCTTTGAGGGAAATAGCAAAAGGTTACGTGGGAGTAAAACAGAACTAGCGTCTTTTCCGCTATTTAGTTAGCATTATTACTTCGTTACGTTTTGTACTTACTTTATTCGGATAAACTATGGCTCCTTCAAACGAAAATCTTGTTACCGTCAATCCTTCAGGCGATTTTAGCTCGCTGAATAATCTTATAGAACTATTTAGAAACAATATAAACAGCATCGACGACGTGAGTATGGAAGAAATTCACGGCGAAAAGTTCAAACTGTTTAAAAAAGCGTATAATTTTTCTAAAAGAGTTCATCATGGCCAAAAAAGAGTATCGGGAGAACCCTACCTTACGCACCCGATAGAAGTTGCGGCTATCGTTGCCGGATTAAGAATGGATTGCGCTTCCGTCGTTGCGGCGCTTCTTCACGATACCGTAGAAGATACTTTAACCACCATAGAAGACATAAAGCAGGAATTCGGGGATGAAGTAGCTTTTATAGTCGAAGGCTTAACCAAACTCGGAAAACTATCCTTTAAGAGTTCGGAAGAGCTTGAAGCCGAAAATATAAGAAAGATGATAGTCGCAATGGCTAAAGATATAAGGGTAATAATTATAAAATTAGCCGACAGACTGCACAATTTACGTACGCTTGACGCCCTTCCCAAAGAAAAACAAATTAAAATAGCACA
>JAJXZU010000066.1:0-12582 GCA_021779895.1 bacterium | reverse complement strand
GATTCATCTGCTTAAAGGAAATATTGCCGTTTCACTGGGAAAGCCGGGTAAATTTACCGAAGAAAAGCTCGGAAACGCCGTTATATATTCTTTTCTCGAAAAGAAAAGACGGGACGAGCTTATGAACAGGGCAAAAATGGTCGTTTCGAGGTCTGGTTATACTACGGTTATGGATGTTGCCGAAATAGATAAAAAAGCGTTTTTTATTCCGACGCCGGGGCAGACGGAACAGATTTATCTCGGAAAGCATCTTGAAAAGGCCGGATATTTTCACTCCGTAAAACAGAGGAAACTTAAACTTGACGCCGATACCGAAGAAGCGTTAAAATATAAGGGTTTTAAGCCTCCGTGGAAAACCGCGGAAAGCGTGGAAAGATTTCTTAAGGCAACAGGGGTTAAATAAATTTATGGTTTCCGTAATTATACCGGCTCATGAAGAAGAAAAGTATATAGGGGCATCGATAGAAAGGCTTTTAAGCCAGAGCGGCATCGTTTTTATTAAAAAAGACGAAAATCCGGCAGATTTCAGGGGTATCGCGGCGGAAGGGAAAACCCTATGCGAACTAACGGTAGTAGTTACCCGCGGCGCGGACGATACGGAAGGAGCGGTATCCAAATATGCCGACGCAGGGGTCAATATTATAGCGGATAACTTCAGCGGAGTATCGGAAGCAAGAAACATCGGTGCCTCCGTTTCGAGAGGAAACGTTTTCCTGTTTCTGGATGCCGACACCCTTTTGAACGACGGTTTTATAAAAAGGCTCGACGATTTTAAAGACAAGCCGGATTTTATAGGAACGTCAAAGCTTTTGCCCGATATTAATACGGCCAAGGCGCGGATTTTCATGTCCGGCAACAATATAGCGCATATAATATCGAAAACGTCTATGGCTTTGATATTCTGTCATAAAGACGTTTATGAAAAAGTCGGAGGTTTCGACGAAAAAATGCAGGCGGGAGAAGACCTTAAATTTATAAGCATCGCCTTAAAAAATAAATTCGGAAAGTTTAAATATCTCGGCGGAATAAGCGCGGTTACGTCTATGAGAAGGTTTGAAATTAACGGCTATTTTAAGACCGCAATGGAATGGATGGGCGGATATTTCTTTAAGCCGCCGGAACATTACGACGTCGTGAGATAATTAATCCCTTCTCTGTCCGAAAAGATTTAAAAGCATCAGGAACAGGTTAATAAAATCCAGATAAAGCGTCAGCGCCCCCATAACCCTTTCTTTTCTCTCGTCGAAAGAACCGCTTAAATATATCTGCTTCAGCTTCTGCATATCGTAGGCGGTCAAGCCTAAAAATATAACGACGCCTAGCACCGAGACTACATACATTAAAGTCGAGCTGTGAAGGAAAAAATTTACGACCATCGCAATTATAATGGCAAAAAGTCCTACCAGCATAAAATTGCCCATTTCCGTCAAATCCCTTTTTGTCGTGTAGCCCAGAAAGGCAAGCAGTCCGAATGAAGCCGCGGTAATAAAAAACACTTCTCCGATAGACTGGTTCGTGTAAACGAGGAAAATAAACGAAAACGTAATTCCCGTTAATCCTGAGTATAATAAAAAGATGAGTTCGCTAATATCTGCGGGAAGCCTGTTTATTCCGAATGAAAGTCCCAGAACGGCGGCGAGTTGCAGGCCGATAATAATGTAGAATATTAATATATGGGAGTAAAGATAGAGCGCGACGGTCTTATCCGAGGCGACGAGATACGAAACTATACCGGTAATAGCAAGCCCCAGAGTCATCCACGTAAAAACCCCCCTGAAGAAGTCGGAAAGGCCTTCCTGAGTGCGTTCCCCCGTTTTAGCGATACCGTAACCGTAATCCGTAGGCATTTTAATTAGACCCTCTTTGTTTAAATGTATTTTATATTTACCTCATATTATACAATTTAATTAGATTTATTTCAATATTCCATCCGGAACAAAAATTGAATAACCTCTAAATTGCTATATAATTAAAATAGGAGGGGAAAGCATCGTGACGAATAAAATTAAAGCGATAATATATGCGGTAATGGCAGCCGTCAGCCTGGCGGCGTCCCTTATTTTTGTAATCCTGCATAGCAGAAACGTGTTTTTCGTTATCGGCAAAACGGTTCTTTTTTTGCTGTTTGCTATATTTCTGATATTTGCAGGGTATTTTTATTCTCAGAATCACGACGGGCACCGCAAATAAGGCAAAAAGGAAAAGGCAAAACGCAGATTCGTGATTCGGCGGGAATTTACAGCCTTGCATATTTTTCGGAAAAATTCAGGAAAACTTTTGACTTTGCTGGGAATAAAAGGGCGAATCTCCGCAAATTAAGCGGAGAATATTGCTTAATTTTATATAGGCCGAAACCCCTTAACCGTAAGTGGTGGGCTGTCCCGGGATCGAACCGGGGACCTACTGATTAAGAGAGTGTTTTAAGGGTAAAATTAAAACTCAATAAATATGCGCTTACCGGCTTATTTCCTAATATTATCCGGTGTTTTAATTTATCTTTTTTTATGCCTTTTTACCCCGCTTTTTTTAAAACTTTATCACATTTTTATCACAGCCGGGCAACTGATTTTTAGTCAGTAGGCAGGGTTTCTATGGTATATTTTAAAAGTTATTAATAAGCACGATTTTAAGGCAAATTCCCCTTTTTCTTTTTTCTTAGTGGTTTACTACCTACCTGTCCGCTATCGAGCCTTTTAGACCCCTTTCCGTGCGTTTTTCCATAACCCGAAAACCTAAAAACCGACTTAAACGCATTATTTAAACCCAAAAACCAGAAAACCAAAAGCCTTTTTTCTTTTTCTTTTCAACCCGAAAACCAGGAACCCAAAAACCGCTGTTTAAATTTAAAACCCGAAAACCTAAAAACCGACTACCATTTTTATTTTTTTTAATCGAAACCCAAAAACTAAAATCCTAAAACCCTAATTTACGGTATCATAAAAAAATTAATGAAATATTAAAATTAAGATAACAGAAAAGCACCGAAGGTTTTTAAAATTTGAAAAATTTTAATTCCCGCAGGGACTATTTGAGCAAAAGCTTTAAAAATCTTTTTTCTCTTTTAAAAAACTAAAGCCGTAATTCAAAAACTTAAACCATAATTCTATAATAACACCTTTTCATTTTTTTATTTTTTTAATAGGTTTTCCGGCTTTTAAAAATAAAAAAGATTTAGCTCGTCGTCGAAGAAAGTTATTCAAGGTTTATCCATAAATTTTTAAATAGCGGCTTTTTGCTGTTTAAAAATCTGTGGGTAAACCGGTCAGGCGGTTTTAGTTAAAATTTGATAACAGTTTTATCGTTGTTAAATTTTAACGGTGCGCAGCAAAAACCGGCTGTGAATAACTTTTAGTTTATAAGTTTTTGCTTAGTTCATTTAAAAAATCAATCGCTGCGGATGTAATTCTTTTTGCCTTTTCATTGTCACTTTCAAAAATTTTTTTTACTAAAAATATGTTTTTTTCCAGCTGCGCTTTATCGTTTAATTTTTTCTTTTTTACATCGTCCTCGTCCGGAAGTAAATCCGCTGGTGCAGAACCGTAATATTTTGCAAGCTCGAACAATAAATCAATAGGGATAGCCGTTTCTCCATTCTCGTAACGTCGCAGCGATTGATAGCCTATACCGAATACTCCCGAAACGTGCAAAAGCGAAAATCCAATACGTTCTCGCGCAGAACGTAATCTTTCTCCTATTTCCTTATAAATATCTGTTTCTTCTTTTTTCTTTTTCATAATTTACCCCCTTTCCGTGCATTATAACATAAACGATACAATATATTAACCTAAAAAGGTTATTGTAAAACATTCGATTGCGTGTTTTTAGGTTTACTATATACCTTTTATATTAATAATATTATACCATAAAGTAAAATAAATAATGACCTAAAATCATAATATATTATGACAGTAAATCATAATAATTTATTACTTTTTATTACTTATAATAATAAAAATATATGACTAAAATAAATAATTGACATCACAATCATAAATGATATAATCATAATTAATAACACATAAACGCATAAGGAGGTAAAAATGTCAAAAATTGAAGAAAAAGTAAAAGAAGTAAAGGAAGAAGATATTTACGGCTGCACGGTTGTTTTAAGTGCTGAAAATGTTTTTTGTTTCAAAGGAAGCAAAAAATATATAAAAGACAGGTTAGGGTTTATTTTTAACGCCGCTTTTCTACTAGAAGAAAATGATGTCGTTGAAGACGCCGAGTTTCATAAAATTCCCGTTATCTTAACTGAGCAGGACGACGTTTCTAACGTTCATGTTTTTTACCTACGGGATTATAGAACGGATGGCAGTCTTAAGGAGGACTAAACCATGAAAAAAAATAAAAAATTAAGCAAAAATGCGGGTTTAAAGGTGGTGCGCCGTTCACCGCTTTTAATTTTTTTATTCTTTTTAGTAATACTTTTAACTCCGCTTCCGGCCACGGCGCAGATAATAACTTTAGACCCGGTTTCTGTTGGAATCCAGTCGATAATTAAGCAGATCACGGCGGCAAATACCGAAATCCAAGCGGCGGAATCTAAAATCGAGGTGGAGCTTTCCGCCTTAAAATACGCGCGCCAGGGCGAGCAGCTTATGAACCAGATACAGGAACTCCAGCAGGAAAGCTCGAGCTTAATCGGCGCGGTAAATAACATCGAGGGAACTATTATGATGCCCGCTGCCCAGCTCCAGGGGCTTAAAAACACCCTTACGAACGAACAGCAGAATATGCAGAGCATTATCGCCCAGGAGCAGGCTCTCGGCAACCCGCAGATGAGCCAGTTTTTGCAGAACTATTATAACGAATACGGAACGTCGGGACTTATTGGAGCTACGACTAACCAGGGCTATTACGGGACCGTCGCAAATCAATACCAGACCGCAAACACTCAAGCCGGCGTATCCGCCGCTTACGCGCAAAGCGTTTTAAACAACTCGCAGAATAATCAGCATTTAATATCGCAGTTAGGCGCAAACGTAGCGGCGGCTCACGGGACCGTCGCGGCCGAACAGGCAAACGGCCAGGCGTTAGTCGCCTTAACGGAAGAAGTAAACCAGCTCAATAAATTAGAAGCGCAGAAAGTGAAATTAGCGGCGGTGCAGGCGGGGACGCAAGCGGCCACGTTAGGCGCCGCCGCCGAGCATAACTCGACCGTTCAAATCGCTTCTCCGCCAGCCGTTCCCGCCGGAACAAGCACGGGATTCGGGACGTGGCCGGACGTAACTAATTTTGGAATCGGGAGGTAGTATGAAGAAGATATTTTTTATAGCTTTATTTTTGCTTTTAATTGCGGCGGTAGGCATAGGAAGCGTTTACGCTATGGGTTCGCCGCAGTCGACGAACCCTAACGGACCGAACTATGTTCCCCCCGCCGCCAGCGGTTCTTCTACTGTAGCCGCGCCGTCGAGGAAAGCCGGGACGAATTTCTTTAACACTTATCGAAACGTCTATCTGTTGGGAAGCGCGATCGACGCCGCCGGACCCAAAATCGGCGCGAACCTGGCTTCCGTATCAGGCACGCTTTTCTCCTACCTCGCCGTTATCGCCATTGTGATGTTCGCGGTAAAAGAAATGATGTTCGGCGATAAAGGGGCTAAGGAATTTATGATTTTTATCCTATTTCTTGCTTTCGCCCGCGGGCTTTTAGCGGCGTATAATCTTTTTTTCGTCGACGGCGTAGCGGTATTTTTTGCCGATTTGGGCAAAATTGCGGCCGGAAGTTCCCAGGGTCCTATGGCTTATTTCGGCGGCTTGTTTGCGAACGTTTACAAGGATATTTTGGAAGCGTCGCTCACTCCCGGCAGTTTCGTAGCGGCCGCGCTGCTTGATCTGGTTGGTATTGGCGAGCTTGCCGGGGCGCTTATATTTTTTTTCGTTACCTTGATTATGCTGATTCTGGCTCTGGTAGTATTAGGCACTATCGTTTTAATTCACGCGTATATCGCTATTGCGCTAATTTCCGGCTATATCATAGTGCCGTTTATGATTTTTAAGCCTTTGGAATTTCTGTGGAACGGCTGGCTGAAATTTCTAATAACCGCGTGCTTCTCGTATTTTCTGCTCTATGTTGTCATGGCGCTTGCCGAGGGCAGCCTTAACGCCGTGGCAAGCAGTTCCGCGCTTAATGCTTCTCCGGCGACGCTGGGTTCGGTTCTTGCGATACTGTTCTTAATCGCGATTTTTGCGTATTTAATTTTGAAAGTGCCGTCCATCGCCGGCGAAATAGTAAGCGGCATGCCGAATATAAGTTTTTCCGGCGTAGTAGGCATTGCCGTAGCCGCCGCGGGCATGATAGCCGGCGGAGGTCCGGCGGGCGCCGTGGCTAAAACAGCCGGGCAAATTATAAACAAAGCCAAAGGAGGAAAACAAAAATGAAAATAAAAGAAAAAATAGCGGAGAAAACCGCAAAAATAGAAGAACGCCTTGCAGAATACGAAGCCGAAGGCGAAAAAGTAAAAAAAATATTATCCGAAAAAATAGATAATTACATCGAAGCGCATAAACTCGATACTAAAACAAACATCATAATAATTGCCGTTATTGCAATACTGCTTTTCGCGTTTTTCGGCGGAATCGTCAACGTGTCGCTTAGTCCTTTAAGGCTTAAACTCGTAAATCCCTTTAGTCTTAAAGCGACGTCGCCTAAAGCTAAGCCCTGGGTAAAAAAATATCCGGACGTAAAGTTTTAATTTTCGGGTTATGGAAAAACGCACGGAAAGGGGTCTAAAAGGCTCGATAGCGGACAGATAGATATAAAACCATTAAGAAAAAAGAAAAAGGAAAATAGAGGTAAAAAATGAAACTGTTTATCGAATTACGAAAAGAAATTAAGGAGGCCAAAAAAATCATGGCCGAAACCAAAAAAACCGACCCGGAAAAATGGCTCGAAAATTATCGTAAATGGAAAGAGTTAGAAGCTCAGCTCCGGCAGCAGCAAGCGGTTATATTACGGCAAGAGGCTAAAGCTAAAACCCGCAAACTTAAAGATCATTATAAATTTTTTTTGGGCGGATTAGCTGTTCGTTATATTTTTAATAGTAAAGAAAATTATGAAACAGTCGAAAAAAATACCGCAGAAATGCGAGTTAGATTTGCCGGCATTTTGCTTAATAGTTTTCTATCTACACATCCAAACATAACCGATAAAGAAATTGAGGATCTATGTAATGCCCAGCAAAGCTAAAATTCACGATTTTTTACCGGGCTGGAATACCTATGCCCGCCGCCCCCGGCACGAAAAGGAAGGCCTGCGTATTCCGTCCGGACCAGCACGCGCCGCTTGGAGTTCTCACTCCGGCGGATTTAAAGGCAATCACGGCGGCAATTTCGCCGTGTATGCTCGAATGGAAGTCTGTTCGGGAATCAAAAATAAGGGCTGGCCTGGAAAAATGGTCAATTATATCGAAAACCCGGATAAATGCTTGGCAAGCTACGGCGATCCTGAGGCAAAGAAAAAATTTGACGAGGTAGAAAATAAGCTGTTGTCAGCGAATCCTAACCGCGTAACGCAAATGAGGCTTACAATCGCCGTGCCGCGGGAATTTCTTAATAATCCGGATAAAAATATGTCTAAATTAGGGGAATTTTTGGATAATAAATATTTTTCAAGCTGTTACACTTGGACAATGTCGCTGCATAAAGGAGGTGCGGATAGTAAAGATTTTAAGAATCCGCACATTCATATATTATTTTCTTCTGTCGACGCGGATCTAAAAAATATTAGGGATTTTAACCGCTCGAATTATAAATTTATACCTACTGTTAAGCAGGATCTCGCTGACTTTTACGAGCGGGAACTCGGTATTAAAGCAGAGGTTAGAAATTCAAAAAAAATGAAAGCCCAGGGCAAAGCGCCGATTAAGCATTATCCAAAATGGGTTTCCGCCGCGCACAAAAGGGCGCTTGCCGCTTACAAGAACGGCGATAACGGCGCCTTAATAAAAGAATACAGCAAAAAATATCCGATTTTTGCGGAGTATGTTCTCGAAAAAGAACGCAAAAAAAACGAGCGATTAATTGAACGAACTATAACCGAAATGCAAGAAATAGATAAAAATTCAAATAAATTAAATAAAAAAATTCTTAAGGATAATTATCCCTATCTCGAAGAAGAAGTCGCTAAAATCGATAAAGAGTATGCTGAAAAAGTAAAAGCAGAAGCACGAGCTAAAGAAGAAGCTGAAAAAAAAGAGAAACAAGAATATGCCGAAAAATATCAACCCCGGGTGCAGCCGCAAGAATTTAACGAATTTGTTAAAAAGCCCGAAAATAAAAAATTAAAAAGGTAAAAAAGGAGGTATTATTATGTGGTTTAAATTTGTGCGTTACGATGATGATGACGAATTGCAAGAATTTTTTGTTTTTTTTGAGTTTTCCGAGCTGGAAAATGAAACAAAAGAAAAAAGACAAAAACTTTTAAAACAGTTTCCCGGTTTAAAAGTTAAACTTGATAATGCAAACAGGGAAAGAATCCAAAAGTTTAAGCTTATATTCCCTACTGCCAAATTGAATCCCGAAAAAAAACGACTCGAAATCGATAAAAAACAAAATCCAGGTTATAAAAGCAAAATCATCGATTTTATCAATAAAGATAATGAATACACAAAAAACAAAGAAAAAGAAATTGCAGAAGAAATTAAACTTTTACAAAGCAAAGAATTAAAACAGACTTTTCCGGCGGTAGACGAATTTTCTAAAGACTTACAGAACCGCCTGAATAAATCTAAATCGAATAAATTTAAGAGGTAAGTGAACTCCTTTAAAAAAAAGGAGATTTTTATGACTACGAGTAATAATTTAGCTAAAAAAGGTGAAATTTTTAATCCCTATAAGATTTTTGTCGGTAGCTTCATTCCCAATGCTCTAATGAGATATAAGGGGCTATCCAGCACTGCCAAGCTTGTATGGGCAAGGCTTGCGCAATACGCCGGCGAAAAGGGGGAGTGTTACCCTTCAGTCGAAAAACTTGCCGAAGAAGTAGGCATTCATAAACGCCAATGCGTTTCCGTGTTAGCCGAACTCGAAAAAAATAAATTCATTAAGATCGTCAGGCCTGAAGGTAAAGATAAAATGTTTCACAAGACGAATCGTTATTTTTTCCTTTGGCACGCTGTTTTTAACTGCACCTCCCGAGGTGCAGTAGATTGCACCTCGGGAGGTGCAGTAGATTGCACCCAAAGAGAATCAGTATTAAGAGAATCAGTATTAAGAGAATCAGTATTAAGAGAATCATCATCATCGCTTGAAACCGAAACTACTACCACAACAGATACCACAATAAAAGACGACGATGATGATAATTTTAAAAATATTTATAAAAAATTTAAGGAATATCCAGAATATAAAATTAATCAAGCTTTATTTGTTATGCAGAATATAGAAAAATCAGGCAAAGAAATTAAAAACCGAACTGCTTATCTGGCTAAAATGCTTAAAGCGGGTTTCGAGGATATTATTCCTTCGCCTAAAAAGAATAAAACTAATGACGATTTTTACAACAACCTGCCGGTTAAAGTAATAAACGTCGACGATAAAAATGATAAAGAATATTACGGCCGGCCGCCTGACATTAAAATAAACGCCGACGATCTTGTAAGCGTCGGAGATGTCATTCGAAATTTTTTTGATAAACGAAAAGAAGTATAGAAAAGAAAATAAAAAGGAGGATTCCATTTTAAATAACTTTTTTAAAACACGAGGAGAAAAATGGAAAAACTTTTAAAAATTAAAGACGTTGCCGAAATACTCGGAATGCGTCCAAATTCTATCTACCGGCTGATTTACCAAAAAAAAATTCCCTTCGTCCGTCTCGGCCGCGCCGTTCGATTTAAGGAGTCCCAGCTCGCCGCTTGGATTTATAAATCATCTTATGATAAAATAACCGGCGGGAAATAAGCCGGTAAGCGCGGGAGGTGGTTAATGATTTACCGGCGGAAAAATTCAAAGACGTGGTGGATGTCGAAATGTGTCGATGGCATTCAGTATAGGCAATCTACCGGAACCGTCCGAAAAATGGAAGCTCAGGCAATTTATGAAGAATGGGCGGCAGGGATTAAATCAGGCCGGCCGGTTCCTGCGGTCCGCGCAAATGTAAAATCCGAGAAGATGACATTCCGAGAGCTTGCTGAAAAGTATCTCGAATATGCACGCGGTAGGCTCAAATCCTACGACAGGCTTAAAAGCTTCGCAGGAACCTTGATTAAAAGGTTTGGTGATAAACTCATCGAAGATTTTACGATGTTCGATCTCGAAAGCCTTCAAGGAGATATTTTAAGGAAAGGCCAGAGCAGGGCTTATGCCAATAGGCTTGTTGTTTTGGCTAAAGTAATGTTCAATAAAGCTTTTGACTGGGAGCTCGTAAATGAAGACGTCATCAAGCAGCTTAAAAGGTGTAAGCTATTAAACGGCGAGGTTAAACGTCTAAGGTATTTGTCAGATAAGGAAGCAGAAACGCTGTTATCGAACTGCGACGCGCATTTAAAACCGCTTATAATAATGGCTTTAAATACCGGAATGAGAAAATCGGAAATGTTAGGCTTGACATGGGATAAGGTAGATTTAAAGAACCGGTTAATCCTTTTAGATAAAACGAAGAACGGAGAACGTCGGGAGATTCCGATTAACGATACGCTTTACGGCGTTTTATCGGGGCTTACAAGGCATATTAAGACGGATTACGTATTTTACAACCCGCAGACTTTAAAGCCGTATCAGGACTTCAAAAAGCCGTTTTTAAAAGCATTAGCTAAAAGCCGTATTTTAGACTTTAGGTTTCACGACTTGCGCCATACTTTTGCGTCCTGGCTTATTATGAAGGGGGCTGATTTAACTACCGTTAAGGAGCTGCTCGGGCACAAAGATATTAAAATGACCTTAAGGTATAGCCATTTATCGCAGGCTCATATTAAAAACGGAGTAAAGCTTCTCGAAAAAGATTATCACATTTTTAGCACATTAAGCGAAAAGAAAGAAATTTCTAATCTATAAAACCCTTATTTTATCTGGTGGGCTGTCCCGGGATCGAACCGGGGACCTACTGATTAAGAGTCAGTTGCTCTACCGATTGAGCTAACAGCCCGAATAGATTTAATTGAAAATGCAGGGGAATTATTTATGCCTACCAATTATATACTATTTTTATTTTTTTAGTCAATTTTTTTATTAATGGTATACTTATAAGTAAGCGCATCTATTTAACATGAGGCCGGAGGCGGATAAAAAGGATTATCCGGAGAGTTCATATGATATTCAAAAACAGGCGGGAAGCGGGAAAACTGCTTGGAGAAAAATTGTCGGCGGACAGGCTCGGCGGCGGAAATACCGTGGTAATAGGTTTGTTGAGAGGCGGTATTCCGGTTGCTTATGAAATTGCGGCGGCTTTAAAATCTCCTTTAGACGTGGCGCTGGTAAGAAAGATAGGCGCTCCGAACCAGGAAGAATTAGCCATAGGGGCGATAGTTGACGGGAAATCGCCGAAGGTTTATCTCAACGAGTCTCTCATATCGCGAATTAATATACCGGAAGGATATTTGGAATATATAGAGAAGATTAAACTTAAAGAGATAAGAGAAAGAGAAAAAATTTACAGGCATCAAGGAGAGAAGATAAGCGTTGGCGGAAAGACCGCGATAATCGTCGATGACGGCATTGCTACCGGCGCATCGGTCAGGGTAGTCATAGACGCCGTTAAAGAAGAAAAGCCCGCAAAGATAATCGTCGCCGTTCCGGTTATCGCCGCCGATACCTTGAGGGAATTAAAAAAAAAGGTCGATAAAATAGTTGTTTTAAGCGCTCCCGAAGAGTTTTACGCCGTAGGAGAGTTTTACGAGGATTTCAGCCAGACCACGGACGGCGAGGTAATAGAACTTCTGCAAAAATCCAGAAAAACCGGTTAATAATTATATAAAAAAGGTTATAGATTAATGAATAAAATAGGATTTGAAATTTTATAGCTTTTATTATTTAATTGTGATTAAAGTCAATTTAATTTAGTTTTAAATTTGATAAACTTTATATTAAAGGAAGTAAATGGAGGATTATAAATTTTAATATAGGAGTTTATCATGGCAGAATTTAACGAAAACGACGTCCTTGAAAAATTAAAAGGCATTATAGACCCGGAGCTTGAAGTAAATATAGTTGACCTGGGACTGGTATATAAAATAAATTTAAATGAAAACGGCGGCGTCGGCCTCGATATGACTTTAACGGCAAAGGGCTGTCCAATAAGCAGCGTCATAAAATACGAGGTCGAGGAGGCTTTAAAAAGCATTCCGGGCGTTAACGCCGTAACGGTAAATTTCGTTTGGGAGCCGGAGTGGAATCCTTCGATGATAAAGTCCGAAGCCCTAAAAAGACTTAAAACCCGTTAAGCAAGTTTTAATCCGCGCGCATTACTCATTAAGCCCAAGCAGTAAGTCGCGTTATTAAATAATAAACAATAAAAAAGGACGGTTAGCATATGAACGCAACAGACAGTTCAATCGAAATATCTTTGAAACATATAAAAACCGCGCTTATTTTCCTGCCGGTTTTTTTTGTTTTAATGTTTTTGGATTCTAAAAGTTTTAACGAATA